>JAPLDV010000202.1 GCA_026391235.1 Bacteroidia bacterium
ACAATCCCAGCGCGATCCCGGCAAACAAAATATTGAAAACCAAGCTGTCAGAAACAGCCACCTGGAGTTCCTGTCCGGATGCAAGCCATAAAACAGCGGCATGGATACCGGCAACCAGTATCCATGCTGCTACATAAGTAAGAGTGTACGTCCGGTTGATCAGGAACGGGTTTCTCATCGGTTAGATTCCGTAGGATTTTACTTCTCCGCCCCCAAAGATAGCCATACCTTTGATCACCAGCATCGTGTTCTGATCGTAAACCAGGTTTGGCATCCGTTCGCGTTTATCACTGAATCCGCCGAAGACGGCAACCACTTCAACCTTGACGCTCCACCCGGCAGGAACGATCACATTTGATCCGCCGAAGATGCTGAGGGTATCGAGAACCTGCGGACCTTCGGCCAGTTTGGCGTTCATCAGGTTGATTTTTGAACCTCCGAAAATACTTAAAATACGGCCACCTTTGAAATTTTGAGAGGTGATGATCCTGTCGCCGCCGCTGAATACAGCCACCTCATCTATAAAATCCCGGTCGTCTCCTGCCTGGTCCGATTTTCTCCAGTGACGGAGGTAACGCGGTGGGGCAATTATCAGGTAAATACCGAAGAAAAGAATTATCAAAGGCCAGAAAGCGTGTCGCCAGTAATCCGGGAAAATAAAGTAGTGGTTAGCCATTGAAAACCCACCGATTGCGATGAGGATCAGTCCCGGTACGATGCTCCTGTCTTTGATTAAAAATACCAGACCCAGTGCGATCAGAAACATTTGCCAGGAGAAAATGATATGTTTGATATCATACGGGAAAACATCAAACACGTTGGCAAAAAGCAGCAGACCAACAATGATCAGCACAACACCCCAGCCTCTGCGGCTGTTGATGTGCCGTTGGTGGTCGAAAACAGGCCGGTCGGGCCGGTGAACTCTTCGAAAATCTCTGTCCATGCGTTCCATTTTGTTTTTGTATTAGTTATTAGTTATTAGTTATTAGTTATTAGATTGTTTTTGAATTACGTGTCAAAGATAAGTTGATGGAAACAGGGGATTCAACGGGGTATCGGTGAAGGGATGAGAAATTGCCGGCGAATGGCGAATAGATCTTCACCAAATCTTAACACAATCTTACGGTTTCTTGACACTCAGGTTCATCATTTTACTGATATTTACTGACAATTGGCAAAGCAATTCGCATGAAACCTGTAAACCCCGGATCACACAGGAAAAAGGTCATTTTGTATTATACCCTGGCGGTAGTGCTGCCGGGTATGATCCTGGGCTATATGGCCTACCGGGGCATCCGTAACGACCAGGCCCTGCGCGAAAGGGAGAGCCGGAGAAGGCTGGAAACCGACAGCCAGGCTTTTTTTGCCGTGATTGATGCGAGCCTGGCGGATTATATGAATGAACAGGCACCGGATTCATTGATTGCCAAATCCGGACCGGGTGATCCGTCACTTCTTGCACTTTTTGTCCGGGATTCGTCCGGTTCAAAAAAGCTTATTAACCATAAACTGATCTATCTGCCACAGGAACTGATGTCCCTGCAACCGTTGCAGAAAAGCCCGCCTGCCGGCCTGGAGGAAGGGCTCCGGCTTGAATTTATCGAACAAAAGTACCCGGAAGCCCTCCGGTTTTATCAGGACAAAAACCTCAAAACGGACAACCCGGCTGAAAAAACCCTCTTGCTGGTAGCTTCGGCCCGGTTGTATAACAAGATGAACCAGCCCGAACGGGCTAAAGACCTGTACAATGAGATCCGGAAAAAATACCCGGAAAGTCTCCTGAACGGACAGATACCGCTCGGTCTTACTTCCGGGCTCGAAATCCTGAAGATCAACAAAATACTGGGAGAAACGAAAGAATTGAGTTACAATTCCGTGCAGTTTCTGGAGCTTTTGCTACACCCTTCCTGCGAATACGACGAAAATCAGTTTGACCTGTTTTATCAGTCGTTTAAGGAAATCACCCCGAAAACCGACCATGTAATTGATTCCCTGTTCCGTGAGATCGACAGTCGAAGAGCCCAGACAGATTATATCATCCGTATACTCAATGGCCCGGATCTGGTTGTGGCCAATTCCAATAATCATT
>JAPLDV010000177.1 GCA_026391235.1 Bacteroidia bacterium
GGAAGAGCACTGCTCCCTGAAGGTTTTCGGGATCACCGTACTTGCCCATGGGGGTATTGGCGATGATTTTTTTACCTCGGGCGGTGGGTTCACCGGTTTCCTTGTCTGTTAATAGAAACCGGTTCTGATCAGTCAGGAAAAAGCCGGGTGCAATAGCGTTCACACGTACTCCGGCCTGGGCAAGATGTACAGCGAGCCATTGGGTAAAATTGTTGACTGAAGCTTTGGCAGCAGAATAGGCGGGAATCTTTGTCAACGGCCTGAATGAATTCATAGAGCTGATATTCAATATTACACCCTGGCCTCTCTGCGCCATTCCTTCTCCAAAAACCTGGCAGGGCAGCAATGTTCCGGTAAAATTGAGGTCGAAAACGGATTGAAATCCGGATTGATCCAAATCAAAGATCGTACGGGACGGCCTTGGCGCCGTCCCATCTTGCCTTGGCGCCGTCCCATGCATTTCCACATCTGTCGTAGCTTTTGGAGAGTTCCCGCCGGCACCGTTTATTAGAAAATCAACGGGGCCGAGTTCGGTTTCCACGATGCTCCGGGCCTGATCAAGCGATTGCCGGTTTAAGACGTTCGTCTCAATTCCGATACATTTGGTACCGAATTCTGATTCCAGCTCACTGGCCAGCCTGCCGGCGGCTTCCGGATTGATATCGAGTATCGCTGTTTTGACACCGGATGCTGACAGGCACCGACAGATTGCCCGACCAATTATTCCGGCGCCACCGGTGATCACACAGACTCGGCCGGATAAACCAGGGAAAACAAAAGGTTGTGGTTGTTGAGGTTGTTGTGTCATTGGTTACTAGTAAAAAATGCAAAGTTTTCCTTGGTGATGATGTCGATCGGACTTACTGGACTTCAATTGCTTCACGGAGCTGTGCAGGAAAGGGGTCTACCCTGTCGACTATGTCCGCAGGGAACTCTGCCTGAAGGGCTGTATCCTTGATCCGGATTCGGTTATCATCTGTATTGGCCTCTTTTTTCAATAGTAAAGATAGTGGTTTAATCCTATTCCGCGTATGCGCACATTGAATGGGAACTGCTTAATCGTTTAGTTTTTAATTTTTATCTTTAGCATCAGGTAATTGGTGTTGATAATGAAATAGGATATGATAAGAAGCATTCAAAATCGGATTATTCTGCTTATCACACTGATCGGTGTGAGCATGGTTGTCGGAATTCTCATTACAAAACGGTTGGACAGCCGGAGAATAGAATTGATGCTCGGGAAAAAAATGACGGAAAGCTCAGAATTCCTTAGCCGTGTGGTTGATTTCAAATCGAAAAGCTTAAAGAACTTTTCCTATGATTATACTTTTTGGGATGAAATGGTCGAATTTACCAAAACCGGGTATCGCGACTGGGCAAGAGATAATATAGAGGTATCCCTTCCAACCTTTGATATCCAATATGCATGGGTGTTTCGAACGGATCTGGACCTATTTTATTCAACAGAATCGGAAGTACAGGGACAACTGATGAAATTTCCTCTCTCTCGCGAGGAATTGGAGAAACTGGTGGCAACAGGGCCGTTTTATGATTTTTTTGTAAAAACCCCATCGGCACTGATTCAGATCAGTGGAGGCTCCATTCATCCAAGTTCTGATCGCGACCGGAAAACTCCGCCGAATGGCTATTTCTTTGTTGGCCGGATTTGGAAGGAAAAGTATGTTTCTGAAATTAATGAGTTTACCGGTAACACAGTGAAGATTCTGGATCCGGTAAATGATTCTTTTCCGGGAGATTCGATCATTCCGGGCAAATTCGGGTATGTAATTTTTAAACCGCTGAACGGCTGGAACGGAAGCCTTCAGGCTTTTCTTCGATCAACAGGAACCATGGATATTGCCCGGGATTTTGAGAAACGGTCGCAGCAAATTCTGTTGATTCTCGTGATCACGCTGATCCTTGCACTGGGAGTTGTGTCGTTTATCCTGATCAGGGTTATCAACAGGCCTCTCAGAAATCTGATTTTCAGCCTGATGTCCGATAATCCCGAGCCCATTCGCCGTCTCCTCCGGCAACAAACAGAATTTGGTCACCTGGCGCAATTGATGAACGAATTCTTTACCCAGAAAAAGAAACTGGAAGAGGAAATAGAGGAGAGGATAAAAATTGAGAAGGAGCTTACGCTGGCAAAAGACAAGGCAGAGGAAAGCGACAGGTTAAAGAGTGCTTTCCTTAATAACATATCGCACGAAATCCGCACACCGATGAACGCGATTGTTGGCTTCTCCGAGCTTATTACAGACCCGAGGATTACCGATCAGGAACGGATCGAGTTTACCGGAATCATCAGCGATAGCAGTCATTGCCTGCTTGGAATTATTACCGACCTGATCGACATCTCGACTATTGAATCCGGGCAGATTGACATTGCCGAGGAGAAGATAAACCTGAATTCATTGCTTCATGATATATTCACTCAAATCAGTCGGGAAATTGATACAACACAAGTATTACTGAATCTGGATGTTGCATTGAAAGATGATCATTCACTGATTTTTTCGGATCAGGCAAAACTTAACCAGATAATACTTAACCTTCTGAACAATTCGGTGAAGTTTACCAAATCGGGCAGAATTGAATTCGGCTATATCATCCGTAATGCCGAGATCGAATTTTTTGTAAGTGATACAGGTATCGGGATC
>JAPLDV010000505.1 GCA_026391235.1 Bacteroidia bacterium
TTGCCTTCACCCGACGAAATGTTTTGCTAAATTGCTTGTCAAAGAAAACCATGTCATGATAAAGCAACAAACGGTCCGTTTCCTCCTATCTGTTTTGCTTTCCCAATTGATAGTATCGGCTATTAACACTTATGCCTCAGAACCGGTAACCATATCAAAAAAAGGTAATACCTGGACCCTCCAAAACGAAACGATTAAAGCCGAGATCAGATTCTCCGATGGAAAGCTCTTATTATCAAGTATCTATAATCGGGAGGCAAAGACTGATTATCTGAAAGGTGGTCTTCAGGCACCTCTTTTTACGCATGTTATAAATGGAGAAACGATTACCGCAGACGATGGCGGCTGGAGACTGGTTTCCGCAACGATCACTGACATAAGGCTTTACGAAATCGAATGGGGCAAACAATTAGACATTACCATCTCACACTCCTGGCCGGCTGCATTTTCTGTCCGGCAGGTTTTCGAGATCTACCGCGACAGGGGAGGACTGCGCGTTTCATCCTTCCTGAAAAATGAAACGGATAAGAATCTGACGGTCAGCGCCTCAGATGTGCTAAGCCTGAATCTGCCGGATCAGCCGCATAATTTGTATTATATCGATGGCGTACTGAACTGGAAATCAACGGATAGCGGTCTGGATAATGGTGGCCGGAATGCCATCGTCACTTATGCAACAGGCGATGGCTGGTATATCCTGCCGGAAAATAACTGGGCCACCAGCCTGGAGCCGGGTGCATCAACCGCTCATTACCGGGATAAACTTCTCGGGATTTTTATCTGGAACGGAGAGAAATCCGTCCGGGTCGCCACTAATCCCGATGCGGTGCAACTAACCCTGTTCCCGAATGAGGAGCTGGAATACTTTGCCGTCAACCTCGGAGTGTTTAAGGGCGATGTGATGGATGGCCGGATGGCGGCCTCAGAGCATCTCCGCCTGCGCTACCGGTATCAAGATCCGTCACGCATCCTTTCCACAAACGACTGGCAATGGGGCGGGGTGGGCGGTAAGAGAACCGATTCAGTGTACAGAAATATATTGATACCCAAGGCAAAGGCAGCGGGTTTCGACCGGATTCACATCGATGATTTCTGGTACGAACCGGAGGATGGTGTTTTACCAAAGGGTAACTGGACCAATATGCCGGACCTCTGCAGCCTGATCATTGCCAACGGCATGATCCCCGGCCACTGGTTCAGTCTGCAGGGCAAAATATGCATCCACGGATGGGGTAATGGCCGCGATTGTGCCGACCCGGCCAACGTAGACTATAAACTCAAGCAGTTGCAGGATACCCTTATCGGTCAATATCATACCGGTTGGGACCAGGTGGATGCAGGGCTGCTCTGGAAAACCACTGAGGAATCGTCTTACTCGAATCCCGGCAGTTCGGTCTATCGAAAGATCCTCGGAATGCGCCGATACATGAACACCATCACGCACCAATATCCCGGTTTCATCATGCAAACCACCTGCGAGGTGGATAACCCGGCCGGACCCGGAGCCGGCGACTCACACGGAAATCAGAACATTGGACTGATCCACCTTGCTGATAATGGCATAGCCGGAATGTACCGCCGGACGGAATATAACGACGACGTACGCGACCTGTTTGCCGATGTCGGTATGTTCCCGCTCGAAGGCATGCTCTCCACCTGGGGCGAGGATGGGAATATCGAGGCCGCCTGGAAAGATTCGACTT
The DNA here is from genome assembly GCA_026391235.1 of Bacteroidia bacterium. Next base: position 1,704 of record JAPLDV010000505.1, read on the forward strand.
TATGGTACTATCAGTTTCTACTCGCCCGCCACACCAGCATCTATTCGTGGCCAGGCAGATGGTCGGATGAATCTGTTAAACACATGCGGATATTTAACGATTGGCGCAAAAACCCGCGCATCCAATCGGTCCTGAATGAACTGATGCGCCCGGTTTACAACGGAACCGACTGGATGAAGAACGAAGGCCCGTGGGCATGGATGTATGTGAATGAAACAAAATCAAATGCCTTGCTCTTCGCAATCAATCATCTCAACCTGGCCGTTTCCAATTCTTTTGATGCAAAGCTCCGCTGGTTGGATGAAAAGAAAACCTATCTCATCGAAGAGATCACCCAATTACCGGATGGCAATTTCATTTATGCCTTTCGCGGCGAATTCAAGGGAGAGCAGCTGAAATCCGGAGGATTCCCGATTAGCCTCGATGCCGGAACCGAGCGTTGCGCAGCATTCTGGATACAGGAAAAGGTTCCTGACAGGCTGCAGGTGGTTTATGCTGATGCGGCTGTGACGGGCTACAGCGACAAGTCTTCACCAACTCAACTTACCGTAAAAATCCAGGGCCTGCCAAAGACCTCTGCAAAGTTGATCGTTTATAAGCCGGGAAAAAGGGATGTGGAAATCCGCCAGGTGACTTTGGACGCCGTTGGCGAGGCAATATCCATGTTTGATGCAGCCACCCTGACCCAAACCGTTGACGCGATCCGCAGCCGGCAGATTGCCGGCATGCGTTTCGGCATGTTCATCTGCTGGTCGTTCAGTACCTTCTCGGGCCAGGAATGGACCCCGACAGAAGGGAAGGATGCCTCCTTCTTCAGGGCTACCGGCTGCAACACCGATCAGTGGTGCCAGGTGGCGAAGGATGCCGGGATGCATTATATCCTTTTCCTCACCAAGCACCACGACGGGTTTTGCCTGTGGGATACCAAAACCACCGATAAAAAAGTGACCAACAGTCCATTGGGAATTGACGTACTGGCAAAGCTCAGGAAGTCGTGCGACAAATACGGGATTAAACTGGCACTCTATTTTTCCGAAGGCGACTGGACATTCCCCGGGGCAGTTTATTCCAAAGATGGCGGCACCAATCCTGAAATCAAAAAAGCCCAGCTGAAAGAACTGCTCACGGGTTACGGGCCCGTTGAATACATCTGGTTCGACCATGCCCAGGGGGATGGCGGACTGAGTCATGCCGAAACCGATAAATGGGTTGAGCAATTCCAGCCCGACTGTCTTCCCGGATACAACCACGGTTCACCGGCCGGCCGCATCCGGCTGGGCGAAATGGGGAGCCCGTCGGCACTGGATGATTTCTCCGGAGCCGGTTATAATAAGGATGCCGCCGGTTACAAAGGATACATAACCGCGGAGTTCACCTATCCGATCCTGCCCGGACATAAGGGAGGCGCCATGTGGTTCTATTCATTGCCCGAACACGACAATCTCTGCCTTCCCGCTGAAAGGATCTATCGCGATTACCTGGGTGCTGTAAAATTCGGGAATATCTTTTCGCTGGATGTTGGCCCCGACTACAAAGGCGAGATCCGCAGCATTGATGTGAAAACACTGGGTGAAGTCGGCAAGATGATCCGCGATAAAATCGTGATACCGGTTCCCCTTGCAGCTATTGCCACAGCTTCTTCAACCTGGTCCCAACCCGGCTATGAAGCCGGAAAGGCCATCGATAACAACTTCGGAAGCCGATGGGGCGCCGTCAATGACAGCCGCTCCGGATGGCTCGAGATTAATCTTGGCAGTGAGAAATCAGTCAGCGCGGCACTGATCGATGAAGGTGGTTATGCACGCGTACTGAAGTTTGATATCCAGGTTTATCAGGGAGGCCTTTGGAAGACCATCTCTACAGGTACCTCGATCGGCCCCTACCGGAAAATTGAGTTTCCGAAGCCGGTCAGGGCACAAAAGTTCCGGCTGAATATCCTTGAGGCTAACGAAGTACCTACGATTACCGAATTCCAGTTATTCTGAGTATAGACAAATAATTATCCAATGCCGTTTAGTTAAGGTGCATATGGTTATGGGCTGGACCTAAGAACCAGGAAATGCAATTTTATGTTGC
>JAPLDV010000514.1 GCA_026391235.1 Bacteroidia bacterium
CTGAGATGATAAACTCACCAGTTTCTTGAAGCATTGCCTCAAGTTCCTCGCGCGAGTATATTTCATCATCCACAATAAGGGATCGAATCATGCTGTATGGGTCTCCAGCGGGATTTTTATAGTGACCCGCGTCATTTCATTGGGTACACAGGTTACCGTTGTTCCGAAATCGTTACCGAAAAGATTCTTGAGTCGCCTGTCAACAATTTTTATTCCGAGGCCGTCGTTTGTTTCTCTCTCATGAAATGTTCCGGCGTTATCTTCGATCTCAATAAACGCCAGACCATCTTTCCGGTAAGCGAGGACTTTTGTTATTCCCTGTTCCAGCATGCTGGAAATTCCAAGTTTGATGGCATTCTCGATTAAAGGCTGAAGGGTGAATGTGGGGACTTTGATCTTTAGAAGGGATGGATCGATATCAATCTGTATCGCTAAGCGGTCGTCAAACCGTGCCTTTTCGATTTGCAGGTAAGAGTTTACCTGGTCAAGTTCCTCCTCAAGTGTTGAGAGGTCATTGCCGCGCTTCAGGTTCTTCCGGAAAAAATTAGAAAGATGGGTAAGCAGCTCTCTAGCCCTGGTCGCGTTATTACGGGTGATGGAGATAATGGTATTGAGTGAGTTGAACAGGAAATGAGGATTTATCTGCGCCTGGAGGAGTTTTAATTCGGTTTGTATGAGAAGATTCTTTTGTCTTTCGTAGCGGGACAGCAAAAGCTGGTTTGACAGAAGATTCGTAATTCCCTCCCCGAGAGTCTTGTTCATGTTGAGAAACTGTTTATTTTTGGGCTCGTAGAGCTTGATCGTGCCGATCACGTCATTGTCGATATGAAGAGGAACCACAAGCACAGAGTTAAGCGGGCACGCGTCAGACAGAGGGCAGGTATAGCGCTCCTTTTCGCCATCGGCGAAGATGACTTTGTTTTCACTGATCGCCATTTTTGTTAACGGCGAAACAATGGGACCTCCCGGCTTGTGATGGTCTGAACCGTAACCGATGAAAGCCATCACTTTCTCTTTATCGGTAATGGCCACCGCACCCACGCCCGTCTCTTCGTGAATAATTTTTGCCAGATCCACAGCCGTCTCCTGGTTGATTCCTCTGCCTAAAAAATTCAATGTCCTCTCTGCGATTTTAAACGCTTTTGCCGAGGAGATGGCGGCCACCCTCTCAAACATATTTTTCTGGTCACGGCTGATACTCATGAACAGAGCCGTACCTACAGAACTCGATAAGATCATGGGTATGACAATGACTTGAACAAGATCTACTGCATCCGCGTAAGGTCGGGACACAAGCAGAATGATTGCCATCTGGACCATTTCCGCGAAGAAGGTTGTGATAAATGCAACCTTGGGGTCGAATAAAAGATCCGTCTTGTTCTTTTTACAGAGATAGAGATGCACAAGCCCGCCGATCAATCCCTCAACTGTCGTGGAGAGGCCGCAGGAGAATGCGGTAAATCCCCCTAAAAAATATCGGTGGAGCCCACCCGTAAATCCCACGGCTGTTCCGAGGATAGGCCCTCCGATTATACCGGCTAATACGGGGCCTATGGCCCGTGTGTTTGCGATAGCGTCATGCACCGGGATGCCCAGGTATGTCCCCATTATTGATACGGCGGAGAAGAAAAAGTAGAGATAGATCTTGTCACGCGTGCGGAAGGAATCGGTGGTAAGAGGTTTGAACAAAGGAGACTTGCAGTATAAATAGGCAACGACCAGGAAGACCGACATCGCCTGTATCAAACGAAACAAAAGTTCCATATTTTTATGCGTCAGTTTTTAGATGTTAGTAGAGTATAGTGAGAATGTAGTTGTCTGTCAATGGTTAATACATCTCTGTAGGAACTGCCCCTTCCAAGCTTTCATCCCTCACCCCCGCTCTCTCCCATCAAAGGAAATAGTATAAAATAGGAGGTATTGTTCCCTTAACTTTCCTCCCCATGGAGGGGGCGGTAATTGGATAATTGGGAAACATCCACTGATTTTGCTATCCCTTTAACCTTGTAATACGTTTTCCGGAGGCGGTTGAGGATTCTTCTTAAGCCGTTTTTTTTGAATCATCATGGAACATAGTACCGGTTAATCGAGAAGCAAGGAAATGGGTGTGATTTACTGGTTGGATAGGTAAGATTTAGCAATGATTCGCCACGACTGTAAGAAGTGTAATAAATATCAGTGAACTCAATTACTGAATTGGTAGAGCAGAGTAATATCTTCCCTATTGATTTCAAGAGGCAAGATCGCTATATTATAAAGGAGGCTAAACACATGTTGACCATTACACCGGAAGCAAGGACACATGCTCTCAATAACGGCGGCTCGTTATTTTTAGAATATATTACCTTATCAGGCGGCTGCTGCGTCCCCTACCAGCCGGAACCAATCGTCAGGATTGGCAAACCCCATAATCAGGATCAATACAGACAGGAAACCATAGACGGTTTGACGATCTTTATTCCCCATAAACTGCCGGAAGAAGAATTAGTTATCACGATAAATTCCTTCCTGTGGTACAAGAGATTAGTAATTGAAGGCTGGCGCCATTTTTGATGGCAAATGAGTGAGGTATAAATTGTCATTTATGGATAATGTGGATTAATCCTGCTCGTACTTCTGATATCAAATATTAAGACCAAACAAGTTTTATTCTGAAACAAATCTTAGCGCTACTTCACCAAATACTCAACATGATGAAGAACGTCAAAGCAGTTGCCAAGGCTAAAAAAACGACGAGATAACTGTTGGAACCAAAAGCCTTAAACTAATCCTCATGGCTGTAGGAAGAATAAGGTCGTCTGCGCCGATGCCGATCCATGCAAGGCTGGGAGTGAGTGATATCTTATGAAACTGTGGAGGTTCTCATTATAGTTGTCCTTAATGGCTAATTCATATTCCGGGTTCTATCGTGAACGTGCCGGTTTGCTAAGGTAGGATAAGTTATTGAAATGATATGCCTAGGGCCGGAGTCGAACCGGCACGAAACTATGTTTCGAGGGATTTTAAGTCCCTTGCGTCTACCAATTCCGCCACCCAGGCATAACGCGATATTTCCTTATTATTTTTAAAAAAACGTGTCAAGATTTTAATTGGGTGATATAAAGCACCTCATCAATTTTAAGGCGGTTTCGTGCGGTGAAAGAAGTTAACAAACTGATTTCCGGCGGCAGGATATTGGTTATGGATGAAAAGGGTACTTTGTTTAAAAATGGTGCTATTGCCATTGAAGGTGAGAACATCA
>JAPLDV010000792.1 GCA_026391235.1 Bacteroidia bacterium
CCTTTGATAGCAGAACATCTGCATACCGGTATTGAATAATGTCGACTGTTGACAAGGATGTCGTTCTAAGTGCATCAGGATCAATTTTCAAAGGAATAGGGCCAAGATCCATATTTGTTCCCGGGTTGCTCCTGTTGTAAACGATTTCGTCTGTACCGGTATATTCGGTAATTAACATGGTTTTCCTGATATCTGCCTCTTCAAATGTGTCATAGAACCACCAGGTACTCTGAACGGTTGCCCAACCGCCCAAAGGAGGATAGTTGGAAGGAAGCACCATGAGCTGCCATTGGTTTTCGCTGGTGCCGTCGTAATCGCAAGGTACGGCCCAGATAACCTCTTTGCTGTTTCGCGCCCCGCTGAGGCCCCACATCCCAACATAATCGGCTTGAATCTCGTAGTAATTCATCTGAATGATTTCATCACAGAGAGCCTTAACCTTATCCCATCTTTTCTCATGAAGGTTCAATCGTATATTAATCATTTTTGCCAAACCTTTACTAAACCTCCCGTATTCTGTTGCATCCGGATCGGGTAAGTCATTTGCCGCGGCGATAAGATCTTCTTCAATGAATGATACCATTGCTTCATTGGTAAGCCTTGCAAGAGGTTTCTCTTCCATGGGTTTCTTGAGCACTTCAAGAGGCGCAACAACAATAGGCCCATACATGTCGAATAAGTCGTACGCCAGCAAACCTCTTGCACAACGAACCTCAGCTATTGCGTTCTTCTTGATTGCGTCACTGACTTTTGATTCATTAATCAAATCTATGGTAAGTGTCATACGACTGATCTTATTATAGAACCAGTCATAGAAAAAGACAGCCAACTCATCTGTTGGATGCAAATTAAGAAGATGCCCGTACTGCTGAATATCGTATTTCCCCGAAAGGATTTCGGTGGTAGCATCCAAAACAAACATAATTCCCCGTTCGGAAGTTGAATTGATGCCATCCCACCAGGATCCCCTGAGCGGGTAATAGCAGGCATTTACCATTGCCTGGACATCAGCTTCCGATTGCGGAAAAATACTGGGATTGATCTCTGAATAGTCAACTGGAACCAGATTTTTTGTACAACTTCCTAATAGCAGGACTGTTGCTATACAGAACATTATTTTTTTCATTTTCATGACTTTTCTTTTTAACCGGTTAATTAAAATATAATGTTTAATCCCATAGTAAATGTCCTCACATTGGGATAAGCCGCCGTATAAGAATCGGTTTCAGGGTCAACTCCTGTATATGGAGAAATTACGAAAAGATTCTGTGCGTCAACATATATGCGGGCTTCCTGAATTGCTCCATTAAACCATTTTTGGGGCAGTTTATATCCAAGCGAAATATTTTGCAATCTGATAAACCAGGCTTTTTGCAAAAAGAAATCCCCGCCACCATAAGGCGACCAGCCATAGTATGAACTGGGATGAGTGGTTGACGGATTTTCGGGGGTCCATCGGTCTTTTACTGTTCTCAGTGCGTTGTATCCGTAAGTGTAAATTCCTTCAGCACTTACACCATAGGCTGTGTAATTGGGATCCGCAAGCTTCCGGCCAAACATACCGTTGAAACCGAAATTAAGGCTAAAGTTCTTATAGGTGAGGATATTGGTAAAGCCGACAATTAAACTGGGGTCAGCTGTTCCGATCAATTTGGTATCAGCATCATCAATTATTCCGTCGGGTTTTCCCAATCGTAAAAATCGTCCGTTAGCATCAACCATCGGGTTTCCGCTCTCATCGCGCTGATATCCGTCGATGTCTGCGATCTTGATGGAGCCAGGCTTAAGTTCCGGCTGCGAGGGTAAAACTTCTCCTATTTGCATAATGCCGTCGGACACCCTGGAGTAGATAGCCCGGATGGGATCATCAACGTTTTCATACACAGCAGGTTTCCAGTCATCGGCCCTTTTTCGCCAGTTATCTTTAAACTTCGAGAATGAAAACATCGTCTTCCATTGAAAATCGGTCTTTTGTATGTTGTGAGTAATAATGGTAAGTTCAAAACCCTGGCTTTGTGTTTCGCCAACATTTGCCATAACTCCATTAATTTCGTGGTAGGAGTTGATTGGTTTCCACGCTAGCAGATCCGATATCACCCTTCGGTAAAGTTCAAATGAACCGCTCACCCGGTCGTTGAGAACACTGTAGTCAATACCAAAATTAGCTTCGGTGGTTGTTTCCCATTTCAGGTCAGGATTTTCCAACCGTGACAAGGAGACTCCGATATTTTTCACTTCGTCGCCCGAAAGCCATGCGGGATATGCACTATAGGCAGCAAACGCATTGCTTCCGATTGATGCATTACCTGTTTGGCCGTAGCTCAATCTGACTTTCAGCTGCGACACTACACTTTTCATTTTCGCAAAAAACGACTCTTCAGCAATATTCCATCCCACTGCAACTGATGGGAAAGTTGCCCATTTATTATTCCTCGCAAAAACGCTGGAGCCATCGGTACGAATAGTAAATGTAAGCAGGTATCTTTCGCTGAAGATGTAATTCAATCGTCCGAAATAGGATGCAATCAAATTATCCTGACCTGATGAGGAGACACTTTTTGTGCCGGTCCCAGCATTGAGGTTATTCCAGAGGAAAGCATCGGAGATAAAGCCCGTGTTACCGCTGGCATTATACCGATCGATAAATTTTTCTTCCGAAACCCCTGCTAATACATTGAAGCTGTGTCCGTTTCCAAGTACTTTTGAATAATTTACCGTTCCTTCGATCAAATAATCATTTTTATCAATTTCCGAAACGCTGGCTTTGCCATTCTCTAATGCTCCATGCAAGGTGGTTTTAGGCAGATAGGTCCACCGGTTGGTGAGGCCCCTGTCCATACCGGCTTTAAGTTTTACTACCAGGCCCTTAAAAGGAGTGATATCCAGGAAGGAATTCACCATTGTTCTTTCAACCCTTCCTTTATCAGTGATAGTGAGCAATGAATACGGGTTTGGCTGCAGCGAAAGTTGTGGATTCAAGGGATAGTTCCCATCTTCATCAATTGCCCTGATATGGGGACCCTGCTGGATGGCAGCCCTTATGATTCCGGAATTTTCCCACTGGTCGCTACCGAGGGAGCTGTTGTTAGTGTTTATGCGGCTGGCTGAAAAGTTAAATCCGAGTTTTAAAAACTTATTTATC
>JAPLDV010000347.1 GCA_026391235.1 Bacteroidia bacterium
ACAGGCGTTGTCGGGCGCTATCAATTATGAAGCAGCCGTTCGCAGGGCATCAGAAAATTATCAAAAGATACAAATTCAAGTTAAAGATTTTACGGACCATCAATCCATCGATGAGTTCGGTCGGCCGAATTACCTTCAGGATCTTGAGGTTTTGTCAGCTAAAATCGAAATTGAAAAAGATCGGCTCAATTCGGATAGTTTGCCAGCTGATACTTTTCAGCAATACCATGGAAGATATAAAAGCCTGAATGACACTGTTTTACTTCTTCGTACTGCTTGCCTGAAATTCAAATTGTCAAAGTCAAATCAGGGCAACGTTGCTGATTCTTTAAACCGTATCCAAAAAGGTGACAGTTTGAGGAATCTGGTACGGAATCCTTACGAACCCATTATACCACCCCAGGGCGATACGTTAAATCAGAACGTCCGGGATCAGAAGCCGATTGCTGTGGAAACCCCATGGTATATGTCAAACCGACTTATCTGGACCGGTTTGCTCGCTATACTCATTCTTGTTTTTGTATCGGCAATCTGGAGCTCCGCACGCAATAAGAAAATTCTTAAAGAACGGTTAACCTTTCTCGAAAATGGCAATGCTGTAAACCAGCAGGGAAAATCCCTGATTACCGGAATCTTTACCAATGAAGTTCCTGACGAATATTTCACCGTTAATTATCAGGAAACTATTCCCGAGTCTGTTGTGGGTAAAGTTCATTATCATAACTCATCCATAAAATCCGTTTACCAATTGGTACACGCTGCATTACTGGAACGGAAGGGTGGGGATTTTGGCGGTTATTTCTTTGGTAACCAATATAAACTGTCGGGTAAAGGTGCGGTTAAAAGCGAGATTTTCATTGAAAAGGTATGTGATTCCAAATACCTTAGATCTTCAATCTCAAATGATATCAGTGCCAGAGCTGACCTGATCGAAGAACTGGATGAATTGGTCAGTCAGAATAGAAAATACAGGCTGATAGGCTGGTTTACCTCCAGTACCGACAATAGTTTGGAGATACCCGAGGGATTAATGAAAATCCACCGGTCATTTTTTAAAGAAAAATGGCAGATTGGGATACTCCTTAATCCTGGTTCAGATGTTCTTCAGGGAGCAGGTTTCCTGCGAAGAAAAAGCGGTTATCTTGATCCGATGCCAGACCCGGCATCTTTTGTAAAATGGGATGAGCTTTACCGGTTTGCGCTTAATCCGACAAACTCCTCTAGAAATGATCCTGAAAGACAGAATAGAAATGATAAAGACTATTCGCGGATTGCTCTCAATAATACCTGGGGAGATTCCGTTGTAACAGCCGTTAATTTTAATCTTCCTGTAGTGGGTGAAATAACCACTGCTGCAGCCAGCCAGGCTATACCAAGAGATTCCTTTCAGGTTGTTGGTTATCTTTACGGCAAAGCTGAAGTCAGGCCAGGTTCGGACGGAAAGACTAATGAATACGAAGTTTTCGTGGATCGCTTTATTGAATTGAGCAATGAATTGACCCCCCGTGAATTACCCGGGTTCTCACTCATCGGATGGTGGGGCCAGGCCAATGTGGACGTGATGAATTACCTGCAACAGGCGGTGGACTATCATGAACAATCATTCAGGGAGGCCTATCAGATTTCCTGCCTCGTGAATCCATCCACGGGAGAATTGCGGATTTTCTCGCGGAAACATTCGCTTGAAATGAACAATAGCACCATCGAAACAGAAGAATATTCACTAAAGGGTCTTCTCTCCCTCTAAATTCCTATTTTTGCGATCCGTACCTTTATCCGTGTCGAAAATGTGGTTTCACTTAATAAGGTTGATCAACAATTTCAGGTTCTGTTGTATTCTATTGATCTTGTTCTCCTTGTCAGGGCAGATTGCTTCGGCTCAGGAAAGCCCGGTATGGGATAAGCGCGCCTTGAAGGATTCGATTATGGCTCTGCTTACGAAATATCAAATCTTTCATAATCAGCTAAATAATCAAACCGATCCATCGCTTGAGAGGGAATTCATACAGTATATCAACAATACCCCCGGCGGCTTTGCGATTTACGGGATGGACGTGGCCCCCAAAGGCCAGAGCTTTATTAGTGCCACTTTTTCCCCTGCAATCACTGGATTTGCTAATTCAACCCTAAGCTCTGATGAACGATTAATCTTAAAAAGAGGCTTAGGTTTTTCGGGAGGTTTTTCATATTCATATTACTTTTCAGATCATTGGGGAATCGGATCGGGCGCCCAATTGTCGGAATATTCCGGCAGGGTCAGCCTTAGTCAGTTTGATTCATTTGTCGGCTTTGACCTGAACTTCAGAGATGTTCTGATTGATAATGATGTATGGCTTATTGAAGTACCCTTAGTATTATGTTGGCGAACCAATCTCTTAAAACGATGGGAGTTCAACGCGGAACTCGGACTTTACCTCGGATTCAGGGCCTTTGAAAGTATGATGTCATCTGCTGTGAATAACAATTCGGGTGCCACCTTGTTAAACGTAATTTCTGACTCAGACTGGATTAGTCGCATGAACCGGATTAATTCAGGACTACAGGGAACAATTGCAATAAAATACAAGTTAAATAATCGACTGGGTATCCTGATCGGCGGAGGATTGCGACAAGGAATCTCGGGCCTGGACAAAAATACCCATCTTGATTTTAGTAGTACCAGGTACCTTGGCCAGTATAATCCATTGTGGGGTGCCCCGGGCAAAACAATTAACCAGGCCTTCTTTGTAAACCTGGGTGTTACGTTCATGTTAAATAAAGAGCAGAACTAAATGATCGGCAGAAAATTTCTTATATTAGGATCAATCGCTTTTTGTCTGACTATAATGCTCAATGCATGCCTTAAAGTTGACACGCTGCCGCAGCTGGAGATACTTGTTCTTGACGAAAAGGGTGCAGGCATTTCCGGGGCCTATGTTGCATTGTTTGACAGTGCTGATGAGTGGAACAAACGGGAAAACCCGGTACAGGTGTGGCGCCGGTCAGATTCAGACGGGTGGGTG
>JAPLDV010000047.1 GCA_026391235.1 Bacteroidia bacterium
GATGAAACTGATAATGAACCCGCTGAAACTTCTGATTATCACCATGTTCCTGATGGGATGCGAAGAAAACGTAAAGGCTCCTTTAGCAAAAAGTACATACCCTGTGGTTTATTGCGTGCTGGACAAAGATGATCCTGCCCATTTCGTCAGGCTAACCAAAACATTCTCTGGTCCGGTTGATGCCTACGTGATGGCTCAAAATCCTGATTCTCTTTATTATAAAAACGCCCGGGTTTTTGCGGAAATGCCCGGCAAAACGGTTGAACTGGAGCCGACGAATGAAATCAAACGCGATTCGGGCTTGTTTTTCTCAGACTATTCCCTTTTGTATAAAACCACTTACCGGCTATGCGGATATGTCCGGATTCATATTTTCCTGCCCGATTCCGGATCAGAGATAATCGGAGGAACCACCCTTTTGGGTACCCGGACTTTTGGCGCACCCGATACCACCAGGGACAAGGTTCTTAGCTTCTATGAACCGGAGCCTGTCCGGATCATCTGGGACGGGCTAAAGGGTGTTTGTCAAACGATCATACGATTTAAGTATCTGGAAATTACCGATTCAGGATTGGATACCTGCCACCTCGACTGGATATGGAAAAGTTCAAATTTCGCACTGCTGCCTGTGGATTTGCTCGATTACCTCAATCATTGGATACCCGACAAACCGGAAGTGCGGTACAGGTTAGTGCTGGGGTTTGATATCCTGGTAGCAACCGGAAATGATCAACTGGCTAGTTATTCGACGTTTAAAGATTGGAGCATCGATGTCCTTGAAAAGCCTTATTCGAATCTGATCAATGCTTATGGCTTGATAGCCAGCCGGGTGAGCGGTGCACTGATGGATTATCAGCCCAATAGAAAATTCCTGGATACGCTGGCAACCAATTCATTGACTGAGCATTTAAGGTTTAGGAGGTGGTAGAAAAGGAAGACGATAAAACGTTAAGAACGTAAAGAATGTAAAGAATGTAAAGAATGAGTGGAAGCTAAGGTGGTGAGGATGTTAAGAATCAGAAGACAGGCTGATGCGGAGATCTCACCCCTCTCCCGTGAGCTACGGAATAACCGCCTGGCCAACCAGGCCGGTTCCGCCGGCGATTGCGATTTTTTTCATAATCAATTAAATTATCCGGATGCTCTGGGTAGAGACGTTTATAAACGTCTCTACACTGCGTTCGGCGGGACGTTCGTAGAGACGGATATATCCGTCTCTACATCCCGTCAATTCCCAACTTTAGCTGGTTCATTGACCTTTCCAGGATGCTGCGCGGACAGCCGAAATTCAATCGCATGAACCCTTCGCCCTCAGGTCCGAATTGCGTGCCATTGTTTAAACCGAGCCGGGCTTTTTCAATTATAAACTTATTCAGCACATCCTGCGGCATCCCGAATTTGCTGAAATCGAGCCAGGTCATATAGGTAGCTTCGGGAACCATCATTTCAACCTGCGGAATCTCCGCATTTAGAAAATCCCCAATGAACTGCCTGTTGCCGCCGAGATAAATCAGCAGCTGATCGAGCCACTGGTCGCCTTCTTCATAGGCAGCCTGCAGGGCCTCCAATCCAAATACATTTCCCATACCAACATGCAGAGTATGAACGAGGTCTTCATACTTTTTGCGCTCCGTCTTGTCGGGTATCACCACGATCGATGTGGTCATGGCTGCCAGATTGAAAGTCTTGGAGGGAGCCATTGTTACCAGAATCCGGTGCTGATAATCATCAGCCACTTTTAATATCGGGGTGTGTATATTCGGAGTGAATATGAGATCGGAATGGATTTCATCTGAAACGATCATGATGTCATGCTCCTTACACACTGCAACCAAACCGGAGAGCTCTTCCGGGGTCCACACGGTTCCGCCGGGATTATGAGGACTCGAAAGGATCAGCATCCTGGTTTTGGGAGTGATCTGACTTTTCAGCAGCTCCAGATCGAAAGTGAATCTTCCGTTTTTATGGATCAGATGGTTGAGTATAAGTTTCCGGCCATGGCCTTCCACGCAAAAATAAAAGGGATGATAAACCGGTGGCTGGATAATCACCTCATCATCAGGCAAAGTGTATGCCAATACGGCTACCGATACGGCGGCTACCACTCCGGGCATGAATGTAACCCAGGCGGGATCCACCGTCCAGTTGAGCCGGCGTTTGACCCATCCGGTAAAAGAACCGGCAAATCCTTCGCTGCGATAGGTATAACCGAGAATCGGGTGTTCCAGGCGCTTAGCAATACGTTTCCTGATAAACTCCGGGGTTTCGAAATCCATATCGGCCACCCAAAGTGGGATAATATCTGCTTTGCCAAACACTCTTTCCCGACCGTCCCATTTGATGCTGTTGGTGCCAGTTCGGTCGACAATCCGGTCGAAATCTTCCTGGGTATATAGTTTACCATCCATAATTATTCGGTCCGATCTCTAGTTCAACCATTTGATTATAAACTTGCTGCAAACGTAAGGTAACTGGTTTGTCTTCCGGCAGACGGATTCCGTTCACCACTGCAATCGGCTGTACCCCGGCCGAGGTGCCCGAAGTAAACATCTCATCCACCTGGCCCACCTCGCTCTCGTGGAGGTAGTTTTCAATCAGTTTAATATTCAGAACATCAGCTGCATCGATCACTTTTTGCCGGGTAATTCCTGGTAAAACCGATTCGAGCGGTGCGGTGCAGAGCACCGAATCTTTAACATAGAAATGATTGGTGCGGCTCCCTTCGGTGATGTTACCGGCTTCATTCACCAGCAGCACTTCAAAAACACCCAGGTCTTGTAAGGCCTGGTTGGTACGTGCGCGCAGTGCGGCATTCCAAAGCTTGATATTTGGGGTGTTGCGGATGGCATGAAAGGTGGAAACTTCCACTCCTTCAGATTGTTCCTGCAGGGTGGGATATATATGGGGGATATATCCGATTTCCAGTATCGGCTCGGGCCACCAGCTCAGTCGTATTTTGATGTTTCCGATTCTTTCAGGTTCAGTATCGAGCAGTTCAAAAAGATGTTTCTTCATCTGATCCGGGGAATAGGGTTTATCGAATCCCAGGAGTTCAATCGAATGGAACATCCTATCGAGATGTTCAGCCAGGAAAAGGGGTTTGTGTTGTAATACCCGGAACACTTCATATACCATGGGTACAAGTGTGGGATCGGGATTTTCGAGAAATTCCTGCGGGATCAGTTTTCCGTTGTTCCAATACATGGCATTATTTATTAAAGAGGATCCACATCAGCCTGAATGATCAGGCTTCCGTAAGTTTTTTTATCGATAAATTTTTTAATCAGCGAAGCTATGGTCTTTTTCCGGATAAGCAGCTCCGGGTTGCGTTCGAGCTTGATAAGGATATTCTGAATATATTTTCCCTGGATGCGGCTCACCACCGGAGATTGCGGCCCCAGCACCCGGCCGGGCAGTGCCTGCTTGAGTTCGTAAGCCAGATCGGTGGCAGCTTCTGCAACTACTTTGATATCGGTATGTTTTATATTGAACCGGATCAGTCGCGTAAAAGGTGGGTAGCCAAACTGTTGCCGTTCCCTGAGCTCATTTTGATAAAATCCTTCGAGGTTGTTTTCCAGAACCTGCTGAATAACAGGATGGGAGGGGTCGGAACACTGGATCACCACCGTTCCCTGGGTATTGCGGCGCCCCGCCCGTCCACTCACCTGGGTCATCAGCTGGAAGCTCCTTTCGAAAGAACGGAAATCGGGGTAATTGAGCAGTTGATCGGCATCCATGATCCCAACCAGACTAACCTTGCTGAAATCCAATCCTTTGGAAACCATCTGGGTACCTATAAGAATATCTGTTTTT
The DNA here is from genome assembly GCA_026391235.1 of Bacteroidia bacterium. The sequence continues at coordinate 3,814 of JAPLDV010000047.1, forward strand.
CCCAACTCGTAATCGGTCAGTATACGGCTGAATGCCGAGGCCGACCGGGTACTGTCGAGATCCAGTCGGGCGAGGCGTGCATCCGGGAA
>JAPLDV010000363.1 GCA_026391235.1 Bacteroidia bacterium
TATGGGCTTACATCAGGAATAGAACGCGGAGAACGCGGATGCTCCGCAGCGCGGATTTTCGCGGATTTATTAAGACCCGCGAAAATACAAAATTTCGAGGAGTGGAAGATTTTTTTGGTCGGTTCAATGGAAGGTCGTAACTTTTGGAAATTAACTGCCGGCAGTTAAACATCCTAAAACTTAATCATCTTAATCCGTGAAAAGAGCCTGTTACGTAACCCTGGGCTTGTTTGTCAATGGCGTCCAGGTATTGAAAGATGGAGAACATACCGGCGCCAAACCGGGAAGAGTTGTGAGAGGTCCGGGATGGAAACAAAAATTTGAATAAACTAATATACTGACAGTTATGAAAATACTACGAATTTTTCTTCCGGTTTTGACTGGGTTTTTCTTGCTTGGATCACCCGGTTTTTCACAAAGCCAGGATAGCTCGACTTCGAAATCAATCGATCTGATCTGGGGTGTCAAGATACCCATGAGAGACGGAATCCAGCTGAATGCCACGGTTTATAAACCGAAAGGGGCCGGACCTCTTCCGGTTATCTTTACTTTAACCCCTTACATTTCCGACAGATACCATAACCACGCGTGGTACTTTTCCCGAAACGGTTACGTGTTTGTACTGGTAGATGCCCGCGGACGAGGAAATTCGGAAGGAACATTTACCCCAATGCTTCAGGAGGCCAAAGACGGATACGATGTGGTCGAATGGCTTGGCAGGCAATCATGGAGTAACGGAAATGTGGCGATGTGGGGAATGTCCTACGGCGGATATGATCAATGGGCCACGGCGAAAGAATTTCCTTCACATCTGAAAACTATTGTACCGGTTGCGTCTGGAAATGCTGGTGTTGACTTTCCATACGAGAAAAACATTATAGGTCTTTATAGTATGCAATGGTTGACCTATGTCAGCGGGGTCACGCCAAACACAAATCTCTTTGGTGAATCTTCCTTTTGGATTCAGAAGTTCCGTGAGATATATCTGAATTATCTTCCTTTTAAGAACCTTGATAAAATTGCAGGTAACCAGTCTGCCATTTTTCAGACCTGGAACTCTTTCCCGGGCCAAAGTGCCCATTGGGATGCCTATAATCCATCGGATGAGCAATTCTCAAAAATCAATATGCCTATTCTAACCATCACCGGAATGTACGACGGGGATCAAACCGGTGCAATGGAATATTATAAAAAACACATGGAACTTGCTCCAATAGAGGCCAAAGATCAGCATTATCTTATCATAGGCCCCTGGGATCATGCCGGAACCAGAACACCGTCAAGAGAAGTAGGCGGCCTGACTTTTGGATGGGCTTGCCTGTTGGATATGAATATGCTCCATAAGGATTGGTATGACTGGGTGTTCAAATCGGCCAAAAAACCCGAATTCCTGAAAAACCGGGTTGCATACTATGTCACCGGTAAGGATGTATGGAAATATGCGGAATCTCTTGAAACTATTAGTACAGAGAAGCGGGTTACCTATTTAGATTCTGATCCGGGAGTTGTTAATAATGCCTTCCATTCAGGCTATTTATCAGTATCACAGCCAGTTAGAAGCGCCTCCGACAGCTTTGTTTATGATCCGCTCGACGTAAGGCCTGCTGAACTGGATACGGCTGAAGTTGCTGATTATCTTACCGATCAGCGATATGCACTTAATTTGTTTGGGAATGGATTGGTATATCATACTGAGCCCTTTACCGAGAATACTGAAATCAGCGGTTATATAAAACTCAGCCTCTGGATTTCAATGGATGTTCCGGATACTGATTTCGAAGTGAATCTGTACGAGATAACTCCCGATGGTAACAGTATTCTCCTGACGTTTGATCTGTTAAAAGCCAGGTTCCGTGAATCCTTGCGTGAGGAAAAACTAATCGAACCCGGTGTCATTTTAAAATACGATTTTACAGGTTTTGACTGGTTTTCACGTGAAGTTGCAAAAGGGAGCCGGCTTCGCCTGGTTATTAAATGCCTGAATTCCATTTATGCGCAAAAGAATTACAACAGCGGCAGGAATGTGATGGAGGAAAGTGGAAAAGACGCCCGGACTGCACATATTACCGTCTATCATACCTCGAAGTATCCAAGCATCCTGGAGCTGCCAATCGGGAAATAGACATCAACTCTGAATAATAAATAAAATGAAATTACCACTTACCTTATTGTTGATCCTACTCCTGGTATTGACCAGTTGCAGCCAGCAAGAAAAGAGCCCTCTGGAAGGGACCTGGGAACCTGTTAAAATTATATGGTCTTTCCCGGATTCTACAAAAATTGAATATCCCGGAAATGTTGCCAAATGTGAAGGGCTTTGGATATTTACAAAGAATGATTGGTTTTATGCTGTGAACTACTCAACAAATTCTGATACTGCCAGTTATCTGGAGGGAGGACCCTACAACTATGATGGAATAACGTGTCAGTTAACCTATAAATACTCGAATGAAAAATTTCTGATCGGGCAATCCTTTTCGTCGCAATTAAAAGTAAGGAATGACACTTTAATTATTATTGGACCAAAGAAGGAAGAAGAGGAAAGATTTGGCAGTAAATTATATGAAGTCTGGGTTCGGAAAAAATAAACTATGAATGACTTCAGAAAAATCAAAATCATCAGGTATTGACAGCGTGTGTTAAAAACAAGGCTCAAAGTTGAATGAAGTCAGTTGGCTACAAAGTGTAGTCAACTGAAAATGCTTTGGTCCGATGGGAAAAATTATATGACAGATATTGCTGATACAGAACAGCTCCTGTTTTCGTCATTGGGACACCCGGAATGAAAATTTAAAGATTACAATTATCTGTTTTATAATCATTTGTACAATCATGCGACAGAAGTGATGAAAACAGTGGACGGGAGGGCTCTGAGGCTTTCCAATACGACGGGAGGGCTCTGAGGCCCTCCCGTACTGAATTGGCCTGCATTTGAAAGCAGGGAGGGCGCTAAGGCCCTCTCCTTCATGTGTTGACCTCAGAATTCGGGTCCTGTAGTGGCGGACCTTTGCGTCCGCCCTCCTCCCGACAAAGGAGCCTATACGTACGGGCCGGCCTTAGAGCCGGCCCGTCAGGCCTTAGAGCCGGCCCGTCAGGCCTTAATGCCGGCCCTCTCTTTCTCCTGTTTTCGACATTGGGACACCCAGAATGAAAAACATCAGGCCGCAACTGTCTGTTTTATAGTAGTATGTAAAACCATGCGAAAAAGTGACGAAAACAGGAAACAAGGCTCAAAGTTGAATGAAGTCAGTTGGCTACAAAGTGTAGTCAACTGAAAATGCTTTGGTCCGATGGGAAAAATTATATGACAGATATTGCTGATACAGAACAGCTTCTTCGGTTAATTCAGTCAATACCCTCACCCAAAGCAGAACCTTTTTAACTTTGGTCTGCAAGAGTCGGCAAGGAATAAAAAGATAGGGGAAAAATGATCTATCGTGCTGGTAAATAATTATGTGCTTCCGACTTTGAATATCCAATTTGTGGTTTTGCCTCCGTTGGAGGAGTATGAAAGCAAGCATACCATAAATGATAATATCCACCATAATTCAAAATTGTACCACCATAAATGCAGCGCCCCCAAGCTGTTTGATCACCAATTAACGGATTTCAGAGCGGTGGTCAACCATCCAGGACAGAAGCTCTTGGTTGAAAAGTTCAGCTTCCTTGTACGGCTGTGTATGGCCTGTACCTTCGATGCGATAACGCAGTCAGAATTTACCTACGGCAATACTGCCTGTATCTAAAACAACGGGATAATCGCCTAACGGTGGAGGGCAAAGGTTGGTACCTGGCGCAGATTGGGCACCTGCCAGTAATCCAAAGGCAATAATCAAAGTATAAAAGAAAAGATTTTTCATAGCCCTGATTTTAATATAACTGACTATAAATTAATACCGTGTAACAAATTTTAGTAAAAACATATAACAATACCAAAAAATTAAATGGACAGCACCGGAGTTCAACTCTGTGGCCGCTGAGTAAACCCACTCATACATCCTCGCTCACACACCCATATTTCTCAGGAAAGCCTGTCATCCCGGCGAAGGCCTGCAGGGTCACTCATCCCTTTCCGCATCACGCGTCACCCGTCACGCTTCGCGATCCTTCGTCACTCAGCCTGCCCTCGCGAAAGCGGGGGCACTCTTTTTTGGTCACTTCAACAAATAGTTGTAACTTTCACCAAATAAGGATAAAAGGCTTGACCGGTCAATTTCCAGACTCATGAAAACAAAACTTATCATTATCAGCCTGTTAGCCGCATTCTCTTTGATGGATGCGCCTGCACAAACCAGTTCTTCCACACTTACACAGGATGAAATAAATGCCATGAATGCAGCAATCCGGGCCGATTCAAATTTATCCACGGTGATCGGATGGTATGGTAAGCCCATAGACGTGTATGAAAAATATAAAATTAACTTGGTGCGGGCCGACTCTATATGGAAGCATGATCAGCAAACAATCAAAAAGATTAAGAATATCGGGACCACCAAACACTTTGAAATGATTCCATTAATTGATTGGTTCACAAGTGGTGACAGCCTCACCGGTGAGAGCGGCGTTTCCTATCTGATTAAAACTGATGAAGCTACCATATTATTCGACCTGGGTGATAATACCGGGGACGAAAATCCATCCCCTCTGCTCCGGAATATGAGAAGGCTGGGCATCAAACCGGAAGATATCGACATCATATTTATTTCACACAATCATGGTGACCATGTCGGTGGCACCAAATGGGAAGAGAAGAATACTTTTTCTTTGACCAATTACCAGCTTCCTCTAAAACCGATACCGGTTTATACGCCTGTGGAAATGACCTATCCCGGACTGGCCCCGGTTTATACCCCATTACCCGTTAAAATTGCCAAAGGAGTTGCCACCATCGGAGTCATCCACAATCCGATATTCGTTACCGATATTGAGGAACAGGCTTTGGCTATAAATGTGGAAAACAAAGGCATTGTCATTATCTCCGGCTGCGGTCACCAATCGATAAAAAAAATTATTCAGCGAACCCAATTGCTGTTTGACGAACACCTGTATGGCATTTTGGGCGGTTTGCATTTCCCCATGGAAGAAGGACGGAATATAACCTGGCTATATAAATATTACGTTGTTGGGAAATTGCCATGGGAACGACTTACAGTTGAAGATATTATGAAAAACTGTGAAGTATTGAAAGCCGCAAATGTAAAATTAGTAGGGCTTTCGGGCCATGACAGTTCCGATAAAAGCATTTCAATCTTCAGGCAGGAATTCCGCGGTTCTTTTGTAGATATAAAAGTGGGAGAAAAAATATCCCTGAATTGATGACCATTCCAGGGATTTTGATTAACCCAAAAACCTGACAAATGAAAACAATCCTATCCATAATTACCTGCCTGCTTTTCGTGACACAGACTGAGGCTCAAACAACCAAATCCTTCAGGACATCTGATGGTGAAACCCTTTATTATACGACCAAGGGTAAAGGTCCCAAAGTGATTTTTCTGTATGGCGGACCCGGTATCGGGGCTGGTCCGATGCGACCATGGGCAGACTCCCTGTCCAACAATTTTGAATGTATCATATTTGATCAGAGAGGGACCGGCTTATCCGGAAACGTAAAATTAGATAGCACCACCATAAACCTTAAAAGAGCAACCAGCGACCTTGATGATTTACGCAAACATTTAGGCGAGAATCAATTGACATTATGCGGAATCTCCTGGGGCGGCGGTCTCGCACAAGCATACGCTTCATCTTATCCGGAAAAAACAAAGAAGATTATTCTGGTATGCTCAATGGGTCCTGATTTGTCCTTAATGCTGGCATTTCGTGATAATATGAGAATGCGCAGGTTCCCAAATGAAAGCGACTCCCTGAGTTTTTGGAATAATCAACCGGATAGTGACTATACTCAGATGAAACGTAAATTCTTTTCATACCTGGCTGATTTTTATGATCATGACATCGGATATAAAATGTTGCCGAAATTCAGAACCATTGAAAGATGTGGTCATTTTCCGGATTACGAGAAGCCCATAGAATTCTTTAAGATCTTACGGGAAATATTATAATCAGCACAATCGCTTTCGTATTCATCATTTTACTGGCAAGTCATATTTGGAAATAACACACTCCATGACAAATCGGAATTACAAATCAGTCGGCCCTCTCACAGCAATAGTATTCGTCTGGTTATTGTTGGTTTCATTTAACAGCTATTCTCAGGAACCATTGGTCATAACAAAGATCACCGGAGGCATTACTTTCGACGGAGTACCCGATGAAGAAATCTGGAAACCGGTACCACCGCTGAAAATGACCATGTACCAGCCTGTTTTCGGCAATGAGCCCACCGAATCATCGGTAATTAAAATGGCTTATGATCATGAATATTTTTACATCTCAGGGATATTGTATTACCAGGATCCATCCACTATTCGCGCAATCAGCAATAAAAGGGATTATGCAACATTTTCCACCGACTGGCTCGGGATCGTTCTCGATACGTATTATGACCGGGAGAATGCCGTTGCGTTCTGGACCAATCCGAACGGATTAAGGTCGGACGGAACCGTGCAAAACGATGCCGCATTATGGGAAACCGATATTAATTTCAGCTGGAACACGTTTTGGGATGTTAAAACGGTCATCATGGATCAAGGCTGGTCCACCGAAATAAGGATCCCGTTTTCCAGTCTGAGGTTTCAGGTACAGGATGGCAAAACCAACATGGGCATAATTATAAATCGTTGCGGTGCTGTAAAATCAGAGATTTCAACTTTCCCGTCGGTTCCTCCGGATTTTATTTATTCGTTCTGGAAACCGTCGCTGGGCGCCAAAATTGTTTTTGAAGGGCTGAATCCCAGGAAACCCTTTTATCTCACGCCTTATGTTACCGCCGGTTTGAGCCAGGTGAATGAGCTTAACGAAACGGGGACTGACTATAAAATGAATTCGAAACCAAAATTCGATGCAGGCCTCGATGCCAAGTACAGCCTCACAAACAACCTGACCATGGATGTGACCCTCAACACCGACTTTGCCCAGGTTGAAGCTGATGATCAGAAAATAAACCTTACCCGCTACTCCCTTTTCTTTCCGGAAAAAAGAGTTTTCTTCCAGGAGAAAGGGGATGTTTTTGATTTCTCATT
>JAPLDV010000508.1 GCA_026391235.1 Bacteroidia bacterium
CCTTTGCAGGAACGCCCGGTTTAATGTCGAATGGGGAACTGCCGGCTGCTGTGAAATAGAGCCAGGAAGTCCCATCCAGGCTATGCCAGTCCACGGCCCAAATACCGCCCATCATTCCTAGGTTTTCGTTATAATGGGATACCATCCCGTCGGGGTGGATATGGTTTCGTATTTCTTCGAACAGGGAGATGCTTCCAGGGCCTCCGGCTGCAATGTAGGAGAGTGTCCCTTCATACCAGACGGCCAGGGGCACGATTCCATCCATTCCGTACAGTTCTCCGTTTCCATGCGTGTAAAGCACCTTCCCTGCGAGTGACAGGGCATCCAGTCCCATTTGTGTTTCTCCCTGTTGAAAGAGGTAATACGACATCCAGGTATTGGCAAAGAGAACGATGCGATCGGAATAAGTGGCTTCGCGCCAGCAGCGCAACTGGGAATCCCAGCCGTTGGTGCTGATGTAACTGAGCAGACTGTTTGCATGGGTGATATCGCCCGATTCATACAGGCTGAGGATGGCAGCTGCATAAGCCTCGCAGCTGGCTACCTCGGATTTAATGCCGGTTTGTGGATTCACCGTGAAGAATTTTCCATCGGGCAGGATGAGGTTCCGGAGAAATTCAAGGCCATTCTGAATAGCCGGTATAACCCGCTGATCTGCGCTTTTTTTGAAATAGGACTGCAAACCTGTTATTATCCAGGGGAAATCGCCCATCCAAACGGTGCCGTCTGCCTCCCTCAGAACCGTAATTGCACCTGATTCTGAATTCCATGCACGGGGCCAGTATCCTTGCGGCTCCTGGTTAGCGGCAAGGAACAGTGCCAGCTTTTCAGCGGCAACTGCAGATGCATTGTCCGGCACTCCGAGGCTCCAGGTGCCTTCTATGCTGAGAGCCTTGAGCGCAAGGCCTTGCCCGTATAGCCACGATGTTCCATCCTGGGTCCAGGTGGTAAGAAGTCCGGTGGATTTTTGCCGGCTAACAAGCGCTGCGATGGCATTTTCTTTAATAGTTACAAAATCCATGGGGTTGATAAATTCCCGGGATGCAGCACGCTCCCAGTCGGCCATTCTCGTTCCAACCAGATTAAGGATACTCACGGAACCCTGATCGGTATTAACATATTGAGCCGAAGCCTGCGCATAAACGGCAAGTGATATCACGCGTACCTGGCTCCAATCCATGGAGGCCGAATTTTCAAATTGCTTTTTGGCTGCCGATATTTTTTCAGCCCACCGGTTGAGTCCTGCCAGTCCATCCCATCGCACCACGGCCTGGTGGGTACCATCCTCGAATTTCAGTTCAAAGCCTGCGTATCCGCTGCCTGGCAAGCCTTTCAGGTTGAATCCGAACAGATCGTAATTTGCAAGGGAGATGGTCTGCGGGAGGTAGAGGTAACACTGGGCCCATTTATACCGGTTTCCTGTTCCCAGGGTCCAGCTTAGCTTCAGGGTGTCTCCGGCAGCAGAAACAAGGCTCCTGTCACCCAGTCCGGCATTAGGGACATTGGTGGTCCAGCTTGATGGATTTAGAAAGATGGATTTGGGTACCAGATCCGTTCCGCTCCATCCAAAATTAAAGGACTGGGCGGAGAGCAAACAAGGGAAGGGTATGAAAATTAGAATCAAGAGGAGGAATCCGTTGCTCGTGTTGAATACTCGTTTCATACTGCAGGCAACCTGAGTGTTTGGTTATTAAAGACTTCATGTTACAGGGTAAAGGTAGTGAATATTAGGGAAATATGCCGACAGGAGTCAGTGAGGTTCCTCATCGTTAGCCAAGATGTTGTTGATCCCGGCGGTTATCGTTACCATAGGGCCCGACTGAACCCATAACTAACACGCGTTGCCAGTTCCCGTCCATTCTTACAAACCGCCTTGTACCACCGTCATTTATTTTATGCATATTAGTTCTGTCAAATTATGTCAAAGGAATATTGTACCTATCTTTGGGGTAGTAAAAATATTGAACTCACGATTTTTGTACAGAGGAAGAATTTATGAACAAGAATTACACCGTTTCCCGTTATATCCTCCATCGCTTGGAGGAGATTGGTATTAAGCACCTTTTCGGTGTTCCCGGGGATTATAACCTCGATTTCCTTGACGATGTTGTTGAAAGTCCCATCCGGTGGGTGGGGAATTGCAACGAGCTGAACGCCGGTTATGCGGCCGACGGCTATGCCCGCCTGAACGGCGCAGGAGCCGCAGTGGTAACTTATGGCGTAGGAGGGCTGAGTATATTAAATGCTGTTGCAGGCGCGTTTGCCGAGCATGTACCAGTGATCATCATCAACGGAGCTCCCCCGGCCCGGCGCAGGGAAGCGGGTGCCCTGGTTCATCACCTTGTTTCCAATTACTACCTGCAGCTCGACATCTTCAGAAAAGTAACGACTGATGCGGCCATTCTGACAGATCCCAACACAGCTCCTGATGAGATCGACCGTGTCATCCGGAATTGCATCGCCCACAAGCTGCCCGCCTACATTGAACTCCCTGCCGATATAACGCATGCACCCTGCCGCGCGCCCGGTGAGCTGATCTTTTCTGCACCGTTGACCTCCAACGAGGATAGCCTGGCAGAATGTGTTGCAGAGGCTGCGAAGATCCTGAATAAATCCGATCATCCCCAGATACTCGCCGGTGTGGAGCTGCTCCGCTTCGGACTCGGGAGAGATGCGCTGCGTTTGGTTGAAACAACGGAGATTCCATTTGCCACCATGCTCAGCAGCAAATCGGTATTGCCGGAACTCCATCCCCAGTTCACCGGCATCTACCAGGGCGGCTGGAGCCGCGAAAGTGTGCGCGGGCAGGTGGAGGACTCTGACTGCCTGTTATCGCTTGGGGTTTGGTTGACTGACCTGGATACCGGACTGTTCAGCATGAATCTCGACAACCGGCGGATGATATCCGTTGGCGGAGGACAGGTCCGCATTGGCAGCCATTATTATCATCAAATACAATTGGGAGATTTCATCCGGCACCTGACCCCGAAGGTTCTCCCCCGTACCTACCAGGATTCCCATCCGGCTGAAACCTATCACCCCAAACAATCTTTCCTGCCTGAACCTTCCTGTGTTCTCACCGCGCCACGCCTGTACGAATGCATTAATTTTTATCTCGACGACCAGATGATCCTCCTGTCGGAGCCCGGTGACGCATTTTGTGCGGCCCCGGAATTTCAGATAGAAGAAGCCGAAAATTTCATTGTACAGGCCTATTATTGCTCCATCGGCTACTGTACTCCCGCCGCTTTGGGCGTGGCACTGGCGCGTCCCGGAAAACGGCCGGTTGTCCTATCCGGCGACGGTGCCTTCCAGATGACCGCACAGGAAGTTTCCACACTGATCAGGGAACGCTGCCCTGCTGTGATTATAATCATCAACAACGATGGCTACCTGATCGAACGACGCCTTCACAAGGACGGGCCGTATAACGATATCAAGATGTGGCAGTACTCGAAACTGCCCGGAGCGTTTGATGATGGATCCTTTGTTACCGGTATCCGGGTCACCACCGAAGAAGAACTGGAACAAGCCATGAAAATCGCCGTCCGGGAGACAGACAAACTCGTGCTTATCGAAGCCTGCATACCGAACCGCGACTGCTCCGCCGGACTGGAACGCCTCGGGAAGGCCTTCCGGCAGTCACAGCAGAAACAATAATGGGTTTTCTGGCAAACATATCAAAGTGCCCTACGAACTCAGTAAAATGAGACCGTGCTGGACTCCTTTATAATGATTGTATATAAGAATATGTTTGATCGGCTTACCCGGCTGTTTTAACGGCTCAACAGGTACATTTCTCCCGGAAAGCAAATGGGCAGCCATATAGGTTGCAAATGCAATGGAAGTGGGATACTCGCCTACCATGTTTTTATAGGTGTAAATGCCTTGCCGGGGAAAGATTGATTCGGTGATATTTGTATACCAAAAATCGGTTCTGTTATCGCCATTATAACCAAGGATTAAAGCGTCAATATCATCGGGTGTAAGGTCGTTTTTCTCTAATATACTCATTATTAAATCATGAATTTCATGTTCGACAGGATACGATATTTGTTCTACTTCGATGATGCGGGCAAAGTATTCCCTGGCATACGCCTGAAGTATGAACATGCTCGACCCTTCGCCGCAAACAGTTCCGGGAGTATTGGATGTCAGCAAATTCTCCGATGTTGTTTCCTCGGTTTTAAATTGCCCTGCAATCGTATCGATATTGAAATTAAATTCTGAAATTTCTTCTACATTTCCTGCCAGGATAGTATTTGCTTTTCCCTCGCTGAATAATAAAAGCGCATCTATAAGTGAGTTTTCGAACGCAAGCCCTTTGTGCACGTGGGTAATATTGTAACACCTGTTCCGGCTCATTAATGCAAGGCTTCCGGCTAATGCATTGGGTGTGCTTTGCACAAAATTAGTGGGAGTCAGTGTTCCTTCATTGTATGCTACGATCTGATTCAGGAATTTAATGGAATCCTCCTGTCCTCCCTCTGAGGATCCCAGGATAATGGCATCAATGCCATCCTGGCTTTGCATCAGGGGAAACCCGGCCCCAATTCCCATGCGGATGGACCTTCCCATCCTCCGAAGCAGGTTGGGGGAGATCAGTCCGGTGTAATCGGGTTCCAGGGCTCTGTACTTATTCCCGGAATGCATGGTATAATTGCCTTGAAACAAGCTTTCGTCGAAGGTGGGCTGGGGCGATATAGTTTTAAGTCCTGTAATATACATGGCTCTATGATTTTGAAAATATCAGTGACGTGCAA
>JAPLDV010000200.1 GCA_026391235.1 Bacteroidia bacterium
AAATGCAAAATTTCACCGTCCTTCAGGGTACGCTCGCCACTGTATGCGGTCAGCTCATATTCCTTGCCGTCGCGGTCGAGTTCGATACCTCCTTTGCCCTGGTTGTACCACGAAGGAGGCATGTTCAGCGGCTTCTGATGGTAGAAATTGGTATTCAGCGGACGCTCATAGTTCTCGGCCCTGAAAGTGGCCTGAATCCCCGCATTCACCGATCCAAGCCAGGGACCATCGCAGTTGAAATAGGGATCCCATTTGTAGTTGAACTGATCCGGGGCCTTGCCGCCTTTTTGCCCCAATCCGAGCATATATTGGATACGGTCACCGTTCATCGGAATTACAAACTCAATTTCTGAAACTTCTGTAGTTTTCTTTGCCCTGGCAGCTATCCGGTACGTTAGAAAACCGTCGAACTCGAGCCTGCCTGCCAGATGAAACTCCAGGTTTCCGGCCAGCCAGTTTGATTCCCAGTCCACTCCGCCTTCCGTTTTGCCGGTTATCTTCATGCCGCTTGATTTAACTGCCTGAGCTTTTCCATTGATTTCAATCTCAAATGCCATCGGTTCAGTCAGGAGCGGCTGGCCGGATGCTTGCAGGAGGGTCATTTCCGGAGCGAAATAGCTGAGCACCTGCTCGGGTAAGCCATTGCTTCCCAGCTTGATATCCCGGCCCAGGATTTTCAGGGTTTGACCGGTTACCTCAATGGGTGTATACGGCGGAATAACTCCGTCGTCCACAGCGATATCCGAATTCAGCCATCTCAGCCTCGAATGCAGGGCAGGATTGCTGTCGCCACGGTCAGCCAGAATACCAGGCAACACGGTCAGCTGTAAATCAACACTTCCACCATCAATATATAGCCTATTCGAGTAACCACGAATTTCTGTTGCCTTTATTTCCACAACTCCGGTATAAACTCCGGGAGGAACATCGCCCGGCACATCCACCCCGATCCACAAAGGCTGTATCATGCCCTTGTCGACTTTAATCAATTTCAGCAATGGTTTCTGTGTCCAATCGTTGCCACCCAGGTTGAAACAGGTAAGAGCAGAAGCAGGGATCTTATTCCCTCCGCCTGTCAGGTCGCTGAATTTAACAGAAAAGTTGTATAGCGAAACTTTAGGATCGAAAACCCCGATCTGAAAGGAATAGTATTCACCCTGCTGGATGGTGTCTGTAATTGAATTTACAGAACCCCTTGATATCCAACGATACGGCAGATTATTCCACATCCTGATAGGGTATTCGCGGTACTCCGGAAAAAGTAACATCGCTGAGTCCCTTCCCTTTGATACCAGCTGATCCGTTTCATTGCGGGTAGCAATCACCTCCATCGGGTAAAAAGAATGCAATGCATTGATCGATTGCATTTCGATAGCTATGGCCTTTGGCAGGTCGGCTGCGCCGGCCATCCTTGATTTCCAGCCGGCATCGGCACGGTCTGCCGGTTTGAGGTAATTGACTTTCGGATAGCTGCCGCCGCTGCTTTTAAAGGGCAGATAGTATACATAGTATTCCCCTGCACCGGCCACGGGTTCAAAAATCAGCTGTCCCGATTCCCTGTTTATATCTTTGCTGATCAGGTTTTTAACCAACTGATTACCCTTTTGGGAGTAAATCAGGATCTCCTTATCCTGCGGATTGAGGTCTCTCCTGCGCCAGGGAATCTCGCAGGCCACTGCCGGGGCCGATTTTTCCACTCTGACCACCACGCGCTGGTTACCGAGGGTATCGGGGTTCCACGAACCGGTAGTGTATCGAAGTACGGGGAGCTGGGCGAAGACGGAAACTCCAAGCGAGATACAAAAGATAAGGGTAAGTAATTTTTTCATGTTAGTAAAGGTTAATTATGCGCTTCGCGCTAATTGGTTCGCTGCGCTCACTAATTATGCTCCGCTAATTGGCTCGGCTATCGCCTCGCTAAGGATTTGCCACGGAGCGCATTTAGCGCCTGAAGGGCGTATAATTAGCGGAGCGAAGCGGAGCATAATTAGTAAGCGAAGCGAACATATTTAGTAAGCGAAGCGAACATATTTAGTGAGCGAAGCGAACATATTTAAATCCCTTCCAATTTTTCAAGCACTCCGCGCAGCTTCGGATCGGACGGATTAGGAGCCCTCGGGTCAATGATTTTGCCTTCCCTGTCGATCAAGATAAAGGAAGGAATGTACCTGACAACATATTTATCATTCATTTTATTGCCATCGTGCAACTGAAGCCAGGCAAAGCCTTCTTCGGTCACCATCTTTTCCCAGGCCTTTTTATCCTGATCTACCGAAATACTCATGATCACAATGTTTTTCATCTGATAATCCGTATACAGTTTCTTCAGGAATGGGATCTCCTGTTTGCAGGGTCCGCACCAGGTGGCCCAGAAATCAATGAAAACATATTTTCCCTTAAACTGCGACAGGGTAGATTCCTTTCCGGTGATGTCCACCACAGTGAAATCCGGGGCGGTCTTGCCGGGAAGAATGGCATCCCATTCCGCAGCCTTTTTCTTTATTTCAGCAACCTGCTCCTGATTCTTCGCAAGTGCATAATATTCCGCCAGCTGGGCATCAATCCCTTTGGTGCTGGCTCCGTCAATCTGTTGCCCCAGGTCATTGTACATAAAGGTCTCGACCATTTCGGGATTCGTGAAAGTCTTCTTTACAAAATTGAACTTGGCTGCAAGGAATTCCGGCTTACCCCAGATATCTCCCTTTAAACCAGCCTCTTTCTGTGCATTTTCAGAAATGTAGCCGGTCAGGTATTGCATAGCCGGCGGAATTTGGGCCAGGCGCGGATCGGTAAGGTCGAGCCCCTTTTCGAAGTCATTCCAGTTATCGGGAAGGATCACGGTATCTTTCTTGGCATAATACTTATTCATCATGCCATAGTTTTTCAGGTCCATGATGTTTTCAAACTGTATAGCCAGCTTTTCCTCCCGGGCATACTCCGGATCAAAACCCTTCACGGCGGCATGCCTGCTTAACAGGGTCTGATAGCCTTCGGCCAGTGAATCGCGGCTGATCCTGTAGGCGGCCGGTTCCTTTAAAATGACAGCCATGAAGCTTTTGCTCCACAGGCGCATCATTTTCATTTTT
>JAPLDV010000133.1 GCA_026391235.1 Bacteroidia bacterium
ATCGAAAACGAAAGAAAACCTGCCTGGATGTGGAAGAACGAGGGAATTGCCGGGTATAACGAACTGAATGTGGCGATTGGAACCGGATCGCCTTGCGAAAGACCGGAAGTAGATGAACAATCCCAAGGGATTTTTATCACAAACGGCCATTGTACCGGTTTCATCCCTCATGAGGCCGGACTGCCGCCGGACTTCAGGATACCCCAAAATCCGGCCAAAGCCGGTGTATTTATCGGGCAGGCAATATCGTTCAGCCAGAATCCCACGGGCCTGGTACGATTGACGGAGCCAACATCCATTCTGCACGGGCAACTGGCAGATGGATTGTACCAGATGAAACGTCGTCTGATGACCAGTCATCATGATCTTATGGCATTGGTCATTGCTGATTTTAATACTGAAGCCCCCTCGGTTTTGATTTGTTTGCTGGTTGACCGTGAATTGAGGGATGCATTAAGTCAATCGGAGTGTGATGAGCTTTCGGGCCTGATCCGCACCGGCGAACAGGGTATCAGTCTTTGGGGCGCTAAATTTCTGCTTGATAGGGTTCCTCCCGCCCCTAAGGACATCTCCCTGTCAAGCTTCCTGGAGAATACCCTGACCATCGAAAATATTGTCAACGCAGGGATTATCCAGCCAGGCGACCTGTTGGTTAACCCTATCGCATGGATGTTTATTTCCGATGGCCTGACGGATGCATCCACCAGGCGCATTCAAATTGAAACCGCTGATGATTTTCTTTTCGAGCCATATAAAGCTTTCCTGACCCGCAGGTTGTATACCGATTCATCACGGCTGGTACTCAAGCAGATTCATGGAGGGTACTCAGCTCAAACTTACCAGGTGACATCTTTCGACAATGAGAGCCGGAAACTCAGGCCCACCGTGCTAAAAATAGCCAACCGGGCCATTACCTCACGGGAATCTGACCGTTGTCAGCGGTTTGCCCTTCCCTATATTTTAAACAACAGCGCAATGGTGCTTGGTACGGAATTTTTTGGCGACACAGGGGCCATGAGGTATAACTTTGTGGGGATTGGTGGAGGACAAACCCAGTTGAAATGGCTGGCACATTATTTTGCTAACTGGCCACTGGATAAACTGGAACCTTTGTTCGACAAAATATTTCTGCAAATCCTGAATCCCTGGTACGGCCAGCCAAAGCGCGAAACCATTTACCCGTTCCGTGATCATGACCCCACATCCACCTTCTTTCCGCGAATTTCCGAAACAGCCGGGGATCTGCTTTTAGTTTCACCCGATGATCAATTCATCAACATTGAAGAAACAGGACAACGGCTAACAAACCCATATTGGTTCCTGAAACATGAGTTTGCCAGGCTGCGCGAAACGGGTATCGATTATTATACTGCTATTTGTCATGGCGATCTGAATATGCAAAACATCCTGCTGGATGATGATATGAATGTTTATCTGATTGATTTCTCAGAAACAAAACCTCGCTCGGTGGTATCCGACTTTGCCCGTCTCGAAGCCATTTTCATGGTCGAGCACGCCCCGCTGGGAAACGAAAAGGAAGTGGAAGAATACATCCGTTTCATATCTCGATTTTACGAAACCATTCTGCTTGGTGAACCTCCCGTG
>JAPLDV010000643.1 GCA_026391235.1 Bacteroidia bacterium
AGCTTTATGAAATCAGCACTCAAGGATTCGGGAATATATCACTGGCAAAATCGATACAGTGACGAGTAATGAGCAACGTAACACTTGATGCAGCACCCAAAAAAATATAATATGCTGAAACTGCCCGCCTACCCGGGGGGAAAAAAGGCTTTCCAGGAATTCATAGCGAAGAATGTCCGTTATCCCAAAGAGGCTGAGGAGGCCAATATTGGAGGAAGTGTAATTGTCGGGTATGACATTACCGACAATGGATTTGTGGTAAATCCATACATTATCAAGGGCTTGGGATATGGATGTGACGAAGAAGCCATCCGGGTGATCGGATTGCTCCGGTATGAGAAAGTCAAGAACAATGGGGTGAGAGTTAAGTTAAGTACCAAAACAACCATCCACTTCAATCTGCCGAAGGTCAGTATAAACTATTCAATTACCGAAACCGCCTCTTCTGTCATTCCAGCGAAAGCGGGAACGGAAAAGCCAAACAACGGTTCCGAACAAGAAAGCAGCGGAATCAGCTATTCGTATACCATCGACTTTTAACTGTTGGGGGTACCAGTATCTCCCATTCTTTACGCTCTTAACGTCATTCCCGTCAACCGTGTGCTCAATTACTGCGGAATTTCTAAATTTACTCCGATATAAACTTTTGGAGAACATGGAATTCCTGAAACAGGATGAAGGCAGAGTTTGGTTACTATTTAAAAATGGTGACAACCAGATGTTCACTTCCATTTATTCAAAGTATTCCCGGAAGCTTTATCATTATGGACTGAAATTCACCCAAAACCGCACCCTTATTGAGGATTCAATACAGGATCTCTTTTTCGAATTGCTTAAGAACAGAAAAACAATCGGACAAACGGATAATATACTGAGATACCTTTTGAAGTCGTTCAGGTTTAAACTGTTCCGGCTTCTGAAATATGAAAAGCGATTCGACCTCAGGAGTGATAATGAGGAATATGCATTCGAAATAGCCTTTTCCATAGAGCATGAAATGATCCTCCAGGAGGAAGTGGATCAGAAATCTACAATCCTCGTTAAAGCTTTACAGGATTTAACGCCGCGGCAGAAGGAAGCGATATATTTGAAATATACGAATGCATTGGAATACACTGAAGTGTCGGAAATTATGGACATGAGTCTGGAATCATGCAGGAATTTGATATACAGAGCGGTGAAAGCCTTGAAGGAGGTGGTTCAGGCCGGGAAAAATTTGTAAGCAACTGATGATATTTGTAAAATGGCTGTCTTTATAAGTTAACTAAGGATTCATACATGGATTTCGAAAAGTACATAATATTCACAACTGAAGAATTTGTTCTCGATAACGAGTTTATTGCCTGGGTTTTGCATCCGAAAACAGAGACCGATATGTTTTGGTCTGAGTTCCTCTCCAGCCACCCTGAAAAAAGAGACCTGGTAAAGGAAGCAGCGTTTATTATAAAAGCCTTGCAGCCGGTTGAGGAGGAAATTCCTGCCGAACGGTTTGATGACATTATGGGCAGGATCCAATCAAAATCCAAAGGACAAAGGAAGAAAGTTTTGGTTAACGTATTGAAGTATGCTGCGGTAATTGCAGGAGTCATAGGTATTACCGGCGTTTATTATCTCCTGAACCTGAAACAGGATCCGTTTCCGCTGGCCACCCTGGCTACTGACGCTGTTGGCAAAGGAAAAGTTATCCTGCCGGATGGTTCATCCATCGAGTTTGATGCAAAAGAAACAGTGATCCGCCAAACAGCTTCAGGAAAGCTTCTGATCAACAGCGACACTGTCACCAGCTTTGCTCAGGCAAAAACAATGGAGGCATCAGCCCTTAACCAGGTGATTATTCCGTATGGCAAACGATCGCAGGTAACCCTGCCCGATGGGTCACACATATGGTTGAATTCTGGCAGCCAGTTATCATACCCTCCTGAATTTTCAGGCAATTCAAGAGAGGTATACCTGTCGGGTGAGGCATTCTTCGATATAACCCCGGACCCACAAAAACCTTTCTTTGTGATCACTAAGGATATAAAAATCAGAGTTCTGGGCACAAGGTTCAATGTATTTGCCTATATTGAAGAACAGAGCACGCAAACTGTTTTGCTGGAAGGAAAGGTGACCATCGGTAAAAATGCCTTTTTAGCTAAAACCGAAGTCATGGAGCCGGGTGAACGGGTAGTTTACCATAAAAAGAACGAGGAGTTTATAAAAGATAAGGTGGATGTCAATTATTACACTTCCTGGTTGTATGGCTACCTTATCTTCGAAAATGAACCCACTCCGGAAGTGTTCAAAAAACTGGAGAGGTATTACAACCAGACCATCATTCTTGAAAACGGACTCGACAATATTTCGTTCTCCGGGAAGCTGGATCTGAAGGAAGATATTAAGGATGTTCTTGAAAGTATAACCTACACTTCCTCGGTAAAAATCATCAGGGAAGGTGATTGTTTTAAAGTAAACCGGTAAAGCCTATGAGTTGAAATTGATCTGTTATATAAAAACCGGGATGTGCGGCCAAACAGACCCCGGTTTTATTCGAATAAACTAACCTTTTCAGGCTAATTGTTTAAAAAAACATTCAAAAGTATGAAAAAAATGCTTAATGGCAGGAACTGTTCAAAGGGTTTCTGCAAAATCTTGC
>JAPLDV010000235.1 GCA_026391235.1 Bacteroidia bacterium
GAGATCCTCGTAAACGCCTGTGGGAGGAAGGTATTGCGAGCCACTGAGCATAAACGGATCGCGCTGCCCGTCGTCCCGGTCAATAAAAACGGTATCTCCGGACCGGCGATATCCCATGCCGTAAGAAAACGACCATCCATGTCCATATCCCCAATCGCGCTGGTTTCTGCCGCTGTTATAGGTAAAAGTGATGTTCAGAGAAATTCCTCTTCCAGGGATGGTCAGGTCGGTTCGCTGATAAACTAAATTTCCCGAAAAAGTATTTACCGCTAATCCCGGAATTGGTCCAGATTCGTTTGGCTTGGTTATTCGTTGGGCCGGAGCATGATAGTTGGGGCAAAGCTGTAATATAACCACCACTAATATCCCGGTTAGCAGGTTTAACTGATGTTGGCTTTTCATGGTTTCATTCGTTAATAATTGATTCTTTTCAAAGGTACTTGGCTCGCACTCATGGAACCCTCAATTATTTTCATAACATGTTGTACGCCTTAGTTCGTGAGGGTTTCATGGTGTTTAATATATTTTACTATTTGATAATCAATGTGTTTGAATAAATATAGTATAAAGTTATGACATATTTTTCTTTTGACCAACTTGAAATTCAAAAAAAGTAGGGAAAGAGTTTCGGCCGTTCTGTCTTTTTTTTTGTCCGGATCGAAAAGTTTTTCGTATCTTTTATAGCTTCTTATGAAGCACTTTATGAAAGACTTATTCCATGTGCGGATTCTCACCTCTTCAATAGGCCCAATGGAGCTTCTGCCAATAGTTGTGATCTCTCTGGAATAAAATGTTTAAACAATAAATAAGAAAATTTTATGAAAAAACTATTACTCTTGTTTGCCGGACTGACTGTTTTTGGGCTTGGTTTTGCGCAGGCCCCGGCTAGTTTTAAGTATCAGGCAGTAGCCCGCGATGGGTCAGGCGCGGTGCTAGCCAATGAAAGTGTGAGTTTCCGGATCAGTATCCAGCAAGGTACTGTTACCGGAGCGATTGTTTATACAGAGAGGCACTACACCACAACGAATGAATTCGGGCGGGTAAATCTCGAAATCGGCAAGGGCACCGTTGATACCGGAACGATTGAAGGTATTAACTGGGGCGCTGACGCACATTTTCTCAAAGTTGAGATGGACGCAGAGGGAGGAAACAACTTCCAATGGCTCGGCAGCAGTCAGTTATTGAGTGTCCCGTATGCCCTCCATGCAAAAACAGTTCAAACAGGAGATAACTGGGGAACTCAGGTTGCAGCCACCGAGGCTACTCTGGGAGGAAGCGGCACCGGCTCTGCACCGCTTAAAATTGCTCAGCAGGGTGCTGTTAATGGGCAGGCTTTAAAATGGAACGGCACCCAATGGGCTCCGGCGGATGATTTTCTCGGAAACCTGACGCTGCCGTTTAACAGTACAGTTGCCATTTCGGGATACGCTTTTAACGTGATCAATAATGGAAGTGGCAGTGGAATCCGGGGCGAAGCGGCTAATTCAGCCGGGTCGGGAGTATACGGACAAGGACAGCATATCGGTGTTTACGGGTCTTCATCGACTGCAACGGGTGAAGGCATCGGAGCCTACGGCCAGTCGTTTTCCTTCGAAGGAAATGGCGTCTATGGTTATGCGGGTTCAACCAGCGGAACCACTTTTGGTGTCAGGGGATCTGCAATATCGCCAAAAGGATCAGGAGTTTTCGGTGAAGCACCATTTATAGGAGTGTCAGGATCCTCAACCCAGGCAAGCGGCGCTGGTTATGGAGTGCTGGGAACTACTTTCTCCAACAACGGGACGGCAGTAATGGGCCAGGCAAACGCCGTAACAGGTATGAATTACGGAATTTATGGCAAAACTATGTCTCCCAGTGGATATTCCGGGTATTTCGAAGGAGGCAGTTTTTACATCAGCGGAAATACTGGTATTGGCAAAGATCCTGTGGCAGGTTCGGGGATATTGCAAGTTGGCGGAGGGGAACAGGCGGCCATCAGCGCCCGTAGTATCAGCAATGATGCAACTCTTAATTTGAGAAACGATGGCTCCGGGACTGCGGCAGTTTTTACAGCAGGAAATAGCCAGGGGCTGAATGTGACCAACAACAGCAGTGATTTTTATACCGCTTTCCTGACCAATTCCGGTTCAGGCCCGGGTTTGGCATCCAATACCAATAGTAATTTTGCTCTGTTCGGCACAAATAACAGCAACGATAAGGCAACCCTGTACCTTTGGAACAGGGGGACCGGACCGGCTGCAGACCTCAGAAGTAAGATCAAAATTGCCGATGGGACCGAGGGATCCGGCAAAGTGCTCACCTCCGATGCAACCGGACTGGCATCCTGGCTGGCACCATCAACCGGGCCCTGGCTCCAGAATCTGACTGCAATTTATTATAACGGCGGCAGGGTCGGGATTGGAACCACCATGCCGGCCGGACAGCTGCATATTGCCTCCGACTCAGGAATCGACCTGCCCAATCTTTTGCTCACCGAAACCGGTGCCGATTATGCACGGATCATGTTTAAAAACACCACTAATACATTAAAAAGCTGGACATTATCAGGTTTTGCAGATGCATCCGACGCCAATTCAAGGCTGAATTTCTACTATTCAAACGGATTGGTCGCCGGAACCAATCTGCTGTCCATCACCGGATCCGGTGAAGTCCAGCATTACAAAACCGGCGATGCCCACGTTCTGCCAATCGCTTTCGGAAGTATCAGGTACGATGCCCGGATAATTTCAGGAACAGGCAATTACACCTGCACATGGAATGCAACATTCAGCCGCTACGAAATAACCATTACCAATGAAACCTATATTTATACAGCTTATGCAACTGTGGTGACACCGGTCGGGGATGAGGCGATCTTCGCAACAACCAATAGCGGCGCCGGCAAATTAATAGTATACATACACGATATCACCGGAGTCAAAGTCCAGGGCGATTTTCATTTTATAACGCATAAGGAATAGAGAAATAAGGATCTCAAAATATCATAACAGGTCCGATGGCATCCATTAGTTAATAATTATAATATCCTTAAAATGAGACAAATAATTCAGATTCTGATTCCCCTTTTCTTCACGCCTCTGCTGCAGGCACAGGAAGTCATCTCCTCGGGAGGGGACCATTTTAAAGGGACCGGTAAGGCGATTTTTCACAGCTCCAGTACTCTTTGCTTTCCATCGAGGGGAAAAATCTTCAATTAAAAAAAATCGACAAAACCCTGACTGATATCGATATGCAATCTTTTGCTGCAGGCAACTATCTTCTGCAGATTAAACGTAAATCCGGTTTAGTGATCAAATCCTTCAAGATTATTAAATACAACTAGGCAATGAAAAAAACTCCGGAGTAAACCTCCGGATGAGTATGATCCAGCGAACATTTCTCGGGATGATTAACCGGCAGGGAACCGCCTACGGAAAATAATGCTCATGAATTAGGGTTGCCGGCCTCACTCTGTTTCTTTTGATTTACCTTGCGGGTGAAAACAATAATCTAAACAATGAAAACCCGCAGCAACCTCAACGCCATCATTCTAACTGCCCTGCTGCTTCTCTCCTTTACAGGAATCCGGGCTCAGGGAACTATGGCCGATTACGACAAAGCTAAAAACCTGAGTAAACTGTTATCCGACAAAATACTACATGGCGGAGTAAGGCCGGAGTGGATCGGAAAAACCAACACCTTTTGGTTCTCCACTCTCACGGAAAGAGGGACGGAATACTACCTGGTTGATGCGGCAGCATCAAAAAAGAGTGCGGCTTTTGATGCGGAAATACTGGCAACCCGGCTATCAGCCCTGAGCGGAAAACAGGTTAAACCCTATGAATTATCTTTCCGGAACCTCAAGTTCAGTGATGATCTGAAAACAATGACTTTTAATAGTAACGGGTTTGAATGGTCCTATGATCTGAAAAGAAAGAACCTCACAAAAGGCAAAGAAGTCTCCATGGAACGGGGCGGACCGCGATCAGACCGCAATTGGAGTGAAAGCCGCGATGAGCTGAACAATAAACCGGTTGTTTCGCCGGATAGCCTGTGGGATGCCTACATCCGTGATTTCAACGTTTGGATCAAACCGCATAAAGGTAGCGATGCTGTGCAGTACAGCAAAGATGGCGTACCGGGATATTACTATTCATCCTATAATATTTTTTGGTCGCCGGATTCAAAAAAACTGGTGGCGGTAAAATTCCGGCCTGCCTGGAAGCGGATCATCCACTATGTTGAATCATCACCCACCGATCAGGTGCAGCCTAAGTACTCCGATATGGAATATACCAAACCCGGTGATGAACTCCCTCATCAGGTGCCGGTGCTCTTCCTGCGCGAAGAAAAAAAGCAATTGATCACCAGCGATGAGCTATTTCAACAACAGTTTGATATTGACCGTTTTGAATGGAGAAAAGATAGCCGCGCCCTCACATTTGAATACAATCAACGCGGACATCAGATGTACCGCGTACTGGAAATCGATGG
>JAPLDV010000540.1 GCA_026391235.1 Bacteroidia bacterium
TAGTAGTATCGTATCCTTTGATCGTCAGCCAGTCCATGAACTTGTGATGGAACACATTAAACTCTTCCCATGAATCACCCGCCTCGTCAACAAACGAAACCTTGCATTTGGGATCATTGGGATTCACCTTACGGCGACGGTGGTATACCGGAAGGAATACCGGCTCGATTCCGCTGGTTGTTTGCGACATCAGACTGGTTGTGCCGGTTGGGGCTATGGTAAGCAATGCCAGGTTACGACGGCCTGCTGCGGTCATCTCTTCATATAATTTCGGATCAGCTTCCCTGATCCGGTTGATAAACGGGTTATTCTTTTCGCGCTGAGAGTCATACATGGGGAAAGCTCCCCGCTCACGGGCCATGTCAACCGATGAACGATACGCTTCGATAGCCAGACATTTCTGCACTTCAACGGCAAAGTCGATGGCGATATCGCTTCCGTAAGTCAGATTCAAAGCAGCCAGCATATCGCCTTCAGCGGTTATCCCGATGCCGGTGCGCCTGCCCATTTCGGTTTTCTTCCGGATATTCTCCCAAAGCTTTATTTCAACACGCTTCAATTCATAATCTTCGGGATCGTTATTGATTTTCCCGATTATACCTTCAATCTTTTCAATCTCCAGATCGATAATATCATCCATCATACGCTGTGCATAATGAACATGCGTTTTAAACTTATCGAAATCAAACCGGGCATTGGGGGTGAATGGTTTATCGACATAGGAGAACAGGTTGATCGCAATTAACCTGCATGAATCATACGGACAAAGAGGAATCTCGCCGCACGGATTAGTTGAAACCGTTTGGAAGCCCATATCGGCATAGCAATCCGGAATCGATTCCCGGATGACCGTATCCCAGAACAATACTCCGGGTTCGGCGGATTTCCATGCATTGTGAATAATCTTTTCCCACAATTTGCGGGCATCAATATCCTTCACGTGAGTCGGTTTATCAGAGCCGATCGGGAACTGCTGCCTGAACTGGCTATTGTTGATCACTGCCTGCATAAACTCATCGGTAATCTTTACCGAAACATTGGCTCCGGTGACTTTCCCCTTTTCTGTTTTTGCATCGATAAAATTCTCGGCATCAGGATGTTTGATCGAAATACTGAGCATCAAAGCCCCGCGGCGGCCGTCCTGAGCAACCTCGCGCGTGGAATTGGAGTAACGTTCCATAAACGGAACCACCCCGGTGGATGTCAGTGCCGAGTTCATTACCGGACTCATTGTGGGACGGATATGGCTCAGATCGTGGCCGACCCCGCCCCGGCGTTTCATCAGTTGAACCTGCTCCTGATCAATCTTCATGATGCCACCGTAGGAATCGGCTGAACCTTCGTTACCGATCACAAAGCAGTTCGATAATGATGATATCTGAAACGGATTACCTATACCCGTCATCGGTCCGCCCTGGGGAATTATATAGGTAAAATTTTTCAGAAGCTGATAGAGCTCCTCCTCCGACATCGGGCTGGGATAGCGTTTTTCAATCCGGGCAATCTCCCGGGCCATCCTCCGGTGCATGTCATCCGGAGATAATTCATAAATATTACCCGCTGAGTCTTTCAGCGCATATTTATTGACCCATACGGTGGCTGCCAGTTCGTCTTCTCCGAAATAAGCACGGGATGCCTCAACCGCCTCCTCCAAACTATAAGTCTTACGACCTTTTTCTGTTTTCACCGACATTTCTTCAATATACATGGCACTGATAAAGCGTGTTAGCCAATAAGTTAGACAAAGGGATTTATTTTAAAGAGGACTTTCGCCCTGTTATCAAATTTAGCTCGGAGAGAACAGACCAAAAAATCTATTTTATTAACATTTAGGGAACCTTTGTCATAAGGCTATTGGTAACCAGTGGTTTGTCCGGTTCATATCCATTTATGAACAGGTACTGTTCACCATTTTTCCAATAAATATCTAATTATTAGATCACTAGACCCCATCTGGCTTTTCATGTAACTGATTGCCAGATTCCCTGATTCTGCGCGGAAATTCGCATCAGAGCAGAATTTCTTTACCAATGATGAGAAATTTTCAAAGTCGTTAACTTCGAATGCCGCTCCTACATCGATCAGGCTCTGTGCCTCCCTGAATTTGGTCCAATTCGGACCGAAGACAACCGGTATACCATATGCTGCGGGCTCAAGAATATTATGGATACCTTTCCCAAACCCACCTCCAATGAGCGCAAGATCGGCATAAGCGTAAAGGGAGGATAAGAGACCGATTGAATCGATAAGAATGACACTGTAATTATTTATGGCATCCGGCCAGGGGCAATCAATCCGACTATGCCTGATAATCTCCCCAACAAACAATGCCTCTATCTGTAACAGGTGTTCCTCCGATATATCATGAGGAGCTATGACTAACCTCCACTTCTCTCTAAACTCTATAAAATCGGGTGCTTTCCAAAGTTTCGCCAGCATCCTCTCCTCCGCTGGCCACGTACTTCCGCCAATCAACACAGGTTGTCGGTTGTCGGTTGCCGCTTGCCGGTTGGCAGTCATAACTGCGTCGACACGAGTGTCACCAGCGATCACGACATGCTCACAATGATGTTCTTTCAACAACAGCTCTGACGAACTATCCTGTACAAAGATCCATTTGAAATTCTGAAGCTGCCGGAGGAAAACGCGTCCCCATTTTTTAAACAGGTACTGATCAGGGCGAAACCGTGCCGAGATCAGGTAAGACGGGATTTTCCGCTGATGCAAAATCTGTAAAAGATTTGGCCAGAAATCATATTTTACCAGGATGAAAAGATCGGGTTGAAGCTGATTCATCAGCACGTTCATCTTTTTATTTGTATCCAGCGGAAGGTAAAAAACCAGATCGGCCAATGGGTAATTTTTCCGGATGTTGAACCCGGATGGGCTATAGAAGCTCAACAGGATCCTGTCGTTGGGAAATGTTGCTTTCCATCGCTCCAATACCGGCCGGCCCTGCTCAAATTCGCCCAGTGAAGAAACATGCATCCACAGGGTGCGATGTTTCTTATCAGCTTTCCAATGAGTAATAAGGAATTGGTTCGTCCGGCGGCCTTTGATCCAATGACCGGCTCTCCTGGAGAAGGGTGAAGCCAGGAGGATGACCAGGTATAATATCCTGATCCCGATCTGATAAATCAGTAACATGTTGTGCTAAAAATAGGTATAGGTTCCGGTGTTTTTTTTGTCAACAGGAAATATCCAGCCAATACGAATACCGAAAAGAAAATCGTGCCGAAGCATATTATCCGGTCCATGCAGATTATACAGCCAGTCGCGCCGGCACATCGTCCAGGCCTGATGAAACTCAAATCCTGCATAGAAGTTGATGGGATTATTGTTATCCAGATGAAGATACCCGATAAACTGGTTCATCGCAAAACCGTTTGTCAGATAGTCCAGCATTTTTACGTAATCATCCATAATAATCGGTATGCTGTTCTCCTCCAGTCGAAAAAAAGTTTTGTACTGAAGTAGCCCTGCCCCGGCCGTGATCACCAGTCCGGAATTCGGGTTCGGCCCGATCACCGGGAAAAGTTTTCCAAATCGTAATCCTGCATAAAATCCTCTTTCACTGATAGTTGGAAGCATTCGTTCGCCGTTTGTAGTAATCAGGTAGCCCGTCTTGTCCTTCAATCCGTTGAGAATGCTGTCCTCCTTGAACTTGTTCCCGAAAATGAAGGTATAATCGGCCGCCAGTAACCAGTTAGATCTGGTTTTAAACCAATAGGAGCCGCCAACACCCATGTTTAATCCGTATCGGGATGCTATATCACCCTTTGGCAGGTGGCCGCTCACATGAAACGAAAACATGTGCATTTGCTGTGCGGTATCTTTAATACTCTGGGCAGGAAGAAGAACAGGAAAGAACAGGAAAGCAAGGGCAAGGATTTTCTTTGCCATGTTGATTAATTTATTTCAGCCGACAAAGATAAGCAATCGTTGTTTAACATTTTTTAACCGCCATCCACAGTGCCATCTTTTGAAGAATATTACCTTGCATCTTTAAACCTAAACAACATTTACGATATGAATAAATTATCAACTGTTTCAAAAGGCCTGGTTACCGCTCTCCTGTTTGGCCTGATGTTCGGTTTGGTTCAGGCCGCCGACAAAAAAACAACGAAGATTGAGCCCAAAAAAGATTCGGTTTCATCCTCAACCTTTAGTGCGCTGAAATTCCGTAGTATAGGTCCTGCCTTTACTTCTGGCCGTGTGGCAGACATTGCCGTAAACCCGAAAAACTTCAGTGAATACTATATCGCAAGTCCGAACATATCGGCCGTATCCGCATAGATCCGAGAAATTCGGATGTTGTGTATGTTTCCTGCCAGGGTCCGCTGTGGGGGCCGGGCGGTGACCGTGGATTGTTTAAAACAACTGACGGAGGAGTTACCTGGAATAAAATTCTGGATATCAGTGAAAACACCGGCGTTTCGGATATCGAAATGGATCCCCGCAATCCGGATATCATCTATGTATCAGCTTACCAGCGCCGCCGTCATGTATGGACTCTCGTTGATGGTGGTCCCGAATCAGCTGTTTACAAAACCAGCGACGCCGGTAAATCATTCAAAAAGATCAACAACGGCCTGCCTGGCGGCGATATAGGCCGTATCGGATTGGCCATCTCACCGGTTAACCCTGATGTGGTTTATGCTATTGTGGAAGCTGCTGAAGGTTCAGGCGGATTTTTCAGAACCAGCAATGGCGGGTTGAACTGGCAGAAAATGAGCAACCATGAATCGGGCTCAGCACAATATTACAGCCGAATTTACTGCGATCTATGGGATGTTGGCCGCGTATACTCCATGGAAACCGTTGCACAGGTGACCGATGATGGCGGAACCACCTGGAGAGCTCTCGGTGAAGATAAAAAACACGTGGATAACCACTGCTTCTGGATGGATCCCCGCGACCCGAAACATTACATTATCGGTTCCGATGGCGGAATGTACGAAAGCTTCGACCGGGCACTGACCTGGCAATACAAGCCCAACCTGCCTGTGACACAGTTCTATCGCGTTGCAGTGGACAACGATCTTCCATTCTATAATGTTTATGGCGGAACCCAGGATAACAATTCATTTGGCGGGCCCTCCCGCAGTTTTCGGAATATCGGTGTCGTTAACGACGACTGGTGGGTAACCTGCGGCGGAGATGGATTTTTTCAACAGGTTGATCCAACCAACCCGGATATCGTTTACTCGGAATCACAATTTGGCGGTCTCGTGCGCTACGACCGGAAAAGCGGTGAAGCTGTTGGTATTCAGCCGCAGGAGCCGCTTGGTGATGCCTACCGCTGGAACTGGAATTCACCGATCCTGATATCAAAATTCGATCATGAAAGGCTCTATTTTGCTGCCAATAAGCTGTTTAAATCTGACAACTACGGCAATAAATGGACGGTTATCTCCCCTGATCTTACCCGCCAGATGGACCGGAATAAACTACCGGTAATGGGCATTGTTCAAAACATCGATGCCGTGGCTAAAAACAATTCGACATCTGTTTGGGGGAATACGGTTGCACTGGCCGAATCGCCATTGAATCAGGGAACCCTGTTTGTTGGAACCGATGACGGATTGATCCAGATAACCACCGATGATGGTAAAACCTGGACCAAAATCGAATCCGTTCCGGGTGTACCGGATATGACATACGTCAGTTACATATTGGCAGATAAATTTGATCCTAGTACGCTGTATATCAGCTTTAACAACGTTAAACGTGCCGATTTCAAACCCTATCTCTTCAAAAGTACCGACCTCGGCAAAACCTGGAAGTCAATAGCAGCCAACCTGCCGGAAAACGGTATGGTTCACGCCATTCAACAGGATCCTGGCAAAAGGGACCTGCTTTTCCTGGGTACTGAGTTTGGTTTCTGGGTATCGGTAAATGGTGGTGAAAAATGGATTCAGATGAAAGCAGGACTGCCAACAACCTGCATTTATGATATCGTTATTCAGGAAAGAGAGAATGACCTGGTTCTGGCCAGTTTCGGTAGGGGATTCTTTATTCTGGATGATTATACCCCGCTGAGAAACTTTGTGGTGGCAGATCTCGACAAGGCTGCGCACATTTATCCGATTAAGGAAGGCATCATGTTCAGTCAGACCGGTGGTAAATATGGCCAGGGCCACAGTTATTTCTCCGCCCCAAATCCGGCTTACGGGGTAACTTTCACCTACTTTGTTAAGGATAAAATAAAAACCCTTAAAGAAATCCGCAAGGAGGCCCAAACAAAAGCCCGTAAAGATAGTATCAATCCACCATACCCAACCTACGCCGATCTTCGCGCAGAGGAGGAAGAGCAGGCTCCGTTCCTGTTTTTTACCATTAAGGATGCCGGCGGCAAAGTGGTTAAGGTGATCAAGATCGCCCAGTCGACCGGATTGGCCAGAATTAGTTGGGATTATGATCAGGAAATCAGCGGCAACATGAACCTGGGCGGCAAAGCCAACCCGATGGGAACGGCCCCTGCACCAGTCATGGCCCTTCCCGGAAAATATACCGTTGAGCTGGCCCGCAACGTGGGTGGTGTGGTCACTCCACTGGCAGGACCGGAACCTTTCTCCATCAGGCTGATCAATAATTTCACCCTGCCAGCCAAAGCGCTATATCAGTGCAAATCAGGATGTTCCTGAAAGTGCTGTAGAACAATACGATATCGTTGCCGGCGAAATGGTTAAAATACTACCGCAAATTCAACAGATCAAACAGTCGGTCGACCAGCTCAGGAAAGAATTTGACAAGCTCGGATACCCCTGGACCCCGGGAAGAGAGATTCCCAAGTGGTAGCACACCCGCACAAACTCAAACTCACACCATTTATTTTATAAACGGAGCATTGTCATCCCGGCGAAGGCCGGGATCTCCTGACGCTGCACGGAGTCTTTTAAAACGCTCCTGCATTGTATCGCGGCAGCCGATGAGGTCCCCACCTTCCGGGGATGACAATGCTCCGATAAAAGGATTTTAAAAAATTTGCGTTATAAGGGATAAGGACAGACTGATCTTATCCCTTTTTTCTTTTTGCCTACTTTTGATTTATGGCTTACCGCTCAAAGATATTACCCCTTATTCCTTTTGTTACCATAATCCTTACTTGTACCTTGAGCCTTGAGCCCTGCGCCTTATTTTCGCAATCCATCCGAACGAAAAATCTGGCTGCCGGCACCGATACCCTGCGCATCGATACGCTATCCCTGGTGCCGGGCTCCTGGAAAATCTTTAAGCCTGATAATCTGCGATTGGCCGACAGCCTATATACGGTCGACTGGGTAAAGTCCATACTGATTTTTAAACCCGGTATCCTTGCCAAACCCGATAGTATCAGGGTGGATTATGAAATTTATCCGTTGAATCTGAATAAGGTTTACCTGCATAAAACTCCTGAATTCAACCGGATAGATCCACCCGTTTACAGACTCCAACCAGGGCCGGAGGCCAGGGAAAGCTTTGATCGCATATCGGAAGGCTCCCTCCGGAGCAGCGGCAGTCTTTCCCGTGGAGTTGCCATGGGAAATACCCGCGATGCTTCTCTCACCTCAAACCTGAACCTGCAGCTCGATGGCAAACTGAATAAGGATTACCGGATTGAGGCCACACTCTCCGATGCCAATATTCCCATCCAGCCGGAAGGCAATACACAGCAGATCCAGGAGTTCGATAAAGTCTTCCTGCGCATTTTCAGTACACGGAATGAGATTCTCGCAGGCGATTTCGATATCCGGCCGGTTACCGGATATTTTCTCCAGATGAATAAACGGGTGCAGGGAGCCCGGTTCACCACCGAAATACCTGTCAAATCAGGAAGTTCCAGCTTCCGTACCAGCACCGGGGCAGCCGTGGTGAAAGGGAAATACGCCCGCAACCATATCCAGGGCAGTGAAGGAAACCAGGGACCTTACATGCTCACCGGATCGGGTGGCGAAAATTATATCCAGATAATTGCAGGAAGCGAAAAAATCTTTATCGACGGGCAGCCCCTGATGCGCGGGGAAGAGGCCGATTATACGATCGATTATAATACAGCCGAGGTTCGCTTTACCCCGAAAATTCTCATTACCAAAGATAAAAGAATCGTTGCGGAATTCGAATACACCGAGCGCAGCTACTCACGTTTCCTTTTTTTTAACGAGAACCGCTGGACCACAAAAAAAGGCTCCTGGTACCTGAACATTTTTTCGGAAAATGATGCCAAAAACCAGCCTCTGCTGCAAGATCTCACCGATGCGAACAAACAACTGCTGGCCTCGATCGGCGACAATTCAAACCTGGCCCGGGTGAGCGCTATCCGTGAATCGCTGTTCCGGAACGACCGGGTATTTTATAAGGTGGCCGATACCACGGTGAACGGAATCCGTTATGATAGCATCCTGATTCAAAGCTTTAACCCCGAGAGCGCGAAGTACGAGGCAGGATTTTCATTTGTTGGTGCCGGGAATGGAAATTATGAACCCGTTCAGTCGGCTGCCAACGGACGGGTATTCCGCTGGATCGCCCCTGAAAACAGCACACTCAAAGGAAGTTATGAGCCTGTTGCCAAACTGGTAATGCCCCAAAGCAAACAGGTGATCTCGGCAGGAACCCAACAAACATTGGGATCGCGCATGCTGTTGGATATGGAATGGTCGGTCACCCGCAACGACCGTAACACGTTTTCGTCACTCGACGATGGGAATAATACCGGAATAGGACTGAAAACAAACTTATCAAGGAAAGATTACCTAAAAAACGATAGCAGCCTGCTGCTCAACTCTTTTGTCAACTATCGTTTTATCGGTAAGCTTTTTGATCCGGTGGAGCGGTTTCGTGAGGTGGAGTTCGAACGCGACTGGAACCTTGGCACCAACGGGGTCAGTCAACAGGAGAATTTTGTAGAATCCGGGTTTAACCTGACAGGCAAGGATAGCCTGCAGGCCTCGTACAGGCTGGAATACCTTGACCTCCGCAACAACTTCAGTGGTTTCCGGCAATTTACCAACGGCCGCTTGCGGGGTAAAAAATGGGAGACATCCTGGTCGGGCAGCTACCTTCTTTCGTCGGATAATTACCGCAATACATCATTTTTCAGGCATACATTGCGCTATCGGCGCGAAGTGGGACGGGTAAAACTTGAAGTATCAGAAAATGCCGAAAATAACCGATGGAAAAAACCGGTAAATGATACACTTCTGGCCAACAGCCAGGCTTTCCAGGAATTTCGGTTAGAGGCTTTTCAAAAGGCGGGCGATCGTCAGCCATGGATGGTCAGGATCAGTGAACGGACCGACAAGATTCCTCTGGCCGGACGGCTGGTTGCGGCCACACGCGCCTGGGATGCCGAAAGCTGGGTCGATATTTCGAAAAATCAGGCCCTGCCCTTCCGCGCCGGCTTCCACCTCCGCTCACTCCAGGCCGATTCCGGAAGCCTTGCCACAGCCGAAACAGGGAGAACTGCAACGGGCAGAATCGAAAACCGCTGGCAAGCCTGGAAGGGATTCCTCCGCTCGCAAACCTTTTTCGAAGTTGGATCGGGCTACGACCGCAAACCGGACTATTCTTACCTGGAGGTGGCAGCCGGACAGGGATATTATACATGGAATGATTATAACAACAACGGAATCAAGGAGTTGAATGAATTTGAAACAGCCTTTTTCAAAGATCAGGCTACTTTTATCCGGATCTTCCGGCTCGGAACCGAGTTCATCCCAACATTAGTCAATCGCTTTAACCAGGTGTTTACCATCCAGCCAAAAAAGGGAATTGCATCGCGGTTTACCAGCCAGCTGGCTTACCGGATCGATAAGAAAACCGCACGCGGGGATTATCTGTTTTTGGTGAATCCCTTTACCAATGATATCAACGATCAGCGGCTCATCAATCTGAATTCCCAGTTGCGGCACAGCTTATCGTTTAACCGGGCGGGCCCCAAATTCAATGCTGATCTGGTCACCCAGAAACAATCCACTCGTACCACACAGCTCAACGGTGCTGATGGAAAGGAAACCTGGTCGAATTCGCTTCTCTTGCGATATCGTTTCCACCCGGCCTGGCAATTGAATTCCAGCAGCGATTGGTCGAGAAAGGAATCGGTATCCGGATTTTTTAACGCCCGCAATTATATCCTCGTGAGCCAGTCGCAGCTACTCCAGATCGAATGCCAGGCGGGTTCGAACTTCAGGATCGGTGTGGATTGGGAATTCCGGTCGGAAAAGAACAAAACCGATGGTGGCAGTTTACTTTCCAACCGCCTGGAATCTGTTCTTACCGCACAGATTCCTGAGAAGGGGCAAATCAGCCTATCTGTTCAATATGTATATGTAAAGTTCGATGGCCAGGCAGATTCGCCATCAGGATATGCCATGTTAAGGGGATTTGGCAATGGCCATAACGGAGTGGCTCAATTATCGGCCCGTTACAAGCTGGGGAAAAATCTTGTTCTCGAAGGGGTTTATGAAGGCAGGATTGTCAGAGGCGGGAAAGCGGTTCATAACGCTCAGCTCCAGGTGCGGGCGGTATTTTAGAATGCCGAAAGCAACAGGTCGATATCCTTTGATGTAATTCCAAATTGGTTGCCTATCAGCTCGTTAGTCAGAATCCCATTATACAGATATACTCCGTGCCTGACACCCCAATCGTCCTTGATCAGTTGCAAGATCCCTCCGCACCTGCCCTTATCCAGCAAAATGGGCATCAGTACATTGCTAAGGGCGATAGATGCTGTTCGCGCCACTTTGGCCGGCAGGTTGGGCACCATATAGTGAACCACACCATGCCGGGAGAAAACCGGCTCCTCGCGGGAGGTGTAGATGCCGGTCTCGAAGCTTGATCCCTGATCTATATGAATATCGATCAATACGGAACCGGGTTTCATCGACATGATAATATCCTCGGGAATCATAAAAAACGAATCCTGATGGAGCCTCTGGAGGGTACTGATCACCAGATCAGCAGTTTCAAATGCTTTTTTGAGCACAGGAGGATGCATCACCGAGGTGAATATCCCCTGACCCAGAAAATGTTTGAGCGAAAGCAGATTTGTGATCGAGCGGTCGAACACCTTAACGATGGCGCCCATACCCAGGGCTGTGCGGGCTGCATTTTCTGCGGCGGTTCCGGCACCCAGAATCACAACTTCGGTGGGCGTTATTCCCGTTACGCCGCCGAGTAGAATACCCTTCCCATTGTTTTCACTGCTGAGTAATCCTGATCCGATATTAACAGCAACCGTTCCGGCAATCTCACACATCGACCGGAGAACAGGCAGCTCCTGAGCTTCATCCTCGATGAGCTCAAAGGCAATGGCGGTAACCTTGTGACGGATAAGGTCGTGAAAATAGGATTCATCGCGGGTGGCCAGGTGCAAACTGGTGATGATGGTTTTTCCCGGTCCGAGTAGATCGATTTCCGGTTTGGTAAGGGGTGAAACTTTAAGGAGAATCGAAGCTTCAAAAACTGATTGTTTATCATTAAGCAGCTCACCGCCGGCTTCGGAATAATCATGATCCGAAAATTTGGCTCCATTGCCTGCGCCACGCTCGATCAGTACACGATGCCCTTCTTCAACCAGAAGTTGCACCGCCTGGGGTGTCAGCGAGATACGTGTTTCCTGGGGATCCGTTTCCCTGGGTAATCCGATCACAAAATGCTTTCCTTTTTTCTCCCGGTCAAGAGTCTCTTCCTTAGGCATCATCCCATGCTGAAAGAACGACAAGGGTTTTCCGATCTCTTCCATAATAATTAATAATCACCTCTATTAAGAAGAGCAATTTACAAAAAATCCACGGAATCTGTTATGTTATTCTTCAATTTCAACCCGTATCGTCCGGCTCCCGCAAGGGTTTTCAGTGAGAATTACCTTTACCACTGTTTCCGGCAAAAGCTCTTCCACCAATTCGGGCCATTCAATCAGGCACCAATGGCCGCTGTCGAAACATTCATCAATCCCTAAATCAAGCACTTCGCTGGCCTTACTTATCCGATA
This sequence comes from Bacteroidia bacterium, assembly GCA_026391235.1. The sequence goes on from JAPLDV010000540.1 coordinate 11,972, forward strand.
AAAATCAAAATGGAAAACCGGACCGTTATCGGAAGGGTATTCGTTAACCAGTGTGAAAGTGGGACTGGTTACTATGGCCCTAACACCCAGTCTTTGGCAAAGGAACCGGATCAGGGTAGTTTTACCCACTCCCATCTGGCCATAGAAGGCAACAATTCGATCATTACCCGCAATTTTTATGATGCTGCCGGCAATCCTTTTAAGATTGTTCGGGCGCTTAGCATAAAAAACTGAATCTTTCATTGAGCTATCACTTCGGCTGAAGCACAATAAAAGGAACCAGCATTTCTTCAAGGCTCACCCCTCCGTGCTGGAAGGTGTTCCGGTAATATTTCACGTAATGATTGTAGTTATTGGGATAGGCGAAAAAATCCGCCCCGGTGGCAAAAATATAACTCGTACTAACATTTGATTTGGGCAACTGGATATCTTCGGGCCGGGTAATTTCAAAAACATCTTTTGGATTGTAATTCAGATTTTTACCTTGCTTATACCGGAGATTGGTTGTTGTCAGCCGGTCGCCGACCACCTTCACGGGATCTTCAACCATGGTGGTACCATGGTCGGTGGTCATCACAACAGTTACCTTCTTCTTGGCCAATTCGCGAAGCAGTTCAAGCAATGGCGAATGAATAAACCAGGTGTGCGTAAGCATGCGGTATGACGCTTCATCATCTGCCAGCTCACGGATCATATTGGTCTCGGTGCGGGCATGGGAAAGCATATCCACAAAATTATAAACGAGAACGGATAATGGCATGTCAGTCAACTCGTTCGGATGCTCAACCCACCTTTTCCCGGCACGATTGGTACTAATCTTGTCATAAACGAATTTACCCGGGATTTTCAATCGCTGCATGAGATTCCTGAGAAGCTCTTCTTCATGCATATTCTTGCTGCCCTCCTCGAAATCTTCCATCCAGATGTCAGGATACAATTTGGAGATCGCCAGGGGCATCAGCCCGCTAAAGAGGGCATTTCTGGCATATTGGGTTGCCGTTGGCAGTATCGAAAAGTAGATATCATCCTGTTCAACGGTATAGGTTTCGGAAATAACCGGCTCCAGCACCTTCCACTGATCATACCGGAGATTATCGATAACCAGCATCACCACAGGCAAATTCCTGGATAATAAAGGGAAAACCTTATGCTTCATAATATCCGGCGAAAGAAACG
>JAPLDV010000742.1 GCA_026391235.1 Bacteroidia bacterium
CAAAAACTTACAGGATTATTACAAATCTGGAGGCAATTCTCGCCATAGAGCTTATGAATGCTGCTCAGGCGATGGAATTCCGCCGACCGGCCAAAACTTCATCAAAGATTGAAAGATTATTGGGGAAATTTCGCCAGAAGGTTCCTTTTATCCAGCAGGATCAAATCCTTTTTCCACACATTAACAATTCTGCCGAATTTGTCAGGAACACTATTCCAGAGGATCTTTAATACCTTCCCTGCCGCCTCCTCTTGAATTTCCCGGACTCCGGCCATCACGGATCTGATTAATCATGTGATTCATAAAATCCTGCTCAACCCGATGCAATGTCAATACTTTACGGATGGGTAGAACTGTTTTCAATCTATCGAAATAATCCTTTTTCAATTGCGCTAACTTAACCTCCTGATCCAGAATATCATTAAGCATTTTTGTCATTTCTTCATCGGATAATTGACTCGGGTCAAAATCCCGGTGCATTTTCTGACGTTTCCCCCACATCATTTCTTCCCTTTTGGTCAGGTATTCATTATAAACTGGCCAGAACTTTTCGGCTTCTTCAACAGTCAGCTGAAGCTTGTCGGTTAAAAATGATACCCTCTCAGCTTTCATTTTTGCCATAGCTTCCTGAAAGCGTGGTGGCTCATCCTGCCCAATTGCTGCTCCAGAAATCAGGAGCATGCAAATCATCATCCATCCTTGAATATTCATATTCACAATTATTAGAACCCTACAGATTCATAAATATATTCTTCAGCTAAATTCGGATCAATCTGTATTAACTCATTCACCTCAGAAGTGGATTGCCCTTTCAAATCAATTTTATTTTCTTCCATATAACCGGCCAACTCTCCCTCATGCAACTCTCCTCCGTAGAAATCGACAAATAGTTCAATATTTTCCTGAAATCTGACCTCTTGCAGAGGTTTCCAATAATAGGTGCGTGCACCAAACCATCCGACAACCAGAACAGCCGCGATACCGGAAACCCAGGCCATCCATGGCCTTATGGCTCTCCGGTGTTCAGGTGTCTTGAAGTTAACCGGCTGCATCAGCCGTTCCATCATCCGGTCGGGAAAGCCTGCTAAATAGCCGTCAGGCATTGTGTACGGGTCTTTCCGGAACCGGCTATTCTCCCAAATATATTTTTCTTCATCCATCATTTTGCTCTCCAGGTATTTAGACGAGCGATTAGCCCAGCGGTTTAATCATTTGTTTCAAATGTGGCCTGTATCTTTCGAACTGCATGAAAATATGAGGCTTTCAAAGCCCCAACAGAAGTTCCAAGGATTTTCGCCATATCCTCGTAAGTCATCTCATCGAAGTATTTCATCCGGAATACAGTTTTTTGCTTTGGAGGTAGATGGTTGATTGCAACCTGCAGTTTCAAAAACAATTCATCCCCGTCAAAATAAGGATCAGATTTCAGTCGCCCTTTGATCATATCATCCGGATCATCAGCAATCATAGCACGTTCACGCTGGCGAGTCTTCAGAAAAGTAATGGCTTCATTGGTAGCTATGCGGTACATCCAGGTAAATAGCCCTGATGTTTCGCGAAATCCCGGCAACCCTTTCCAGATTTTGATAAAAGTATTCTGCATAACATCATCAGTGTCCTCATGCACTAATACCATTCTCCTTATATGCCAATACAGTTTCTCCTGGTATTTTGCAAGGATCATCCGGAAAGCACGGTCCCTCTGAGCAGGATCACGGAATTGATTGATTAGTTCGGCATCATTGGTTCGATCCATTCAATCCTCCAACTAGAAATAAAACCTGATTTACTACATTTTTCGGCGTAAATCCGAACTTTTCATCCAGTACCTCAGCAGGCGCGGAATAACCAAAGTGATTCAAACCCCACACAAAGCCGTTCGATCCAACAAGTCCTTGCAAGGTAACCGGAAGTCCGGCGGTCAGACCAAAAACCTGGATAAAAGGTGGAATAACCTCTAACTGGTAAACCTTTTTCTGCTGCCTGAATAAGCCTTCTGATGGAGCCGATACCACCTGAACTTCAAGATTATGTCTCTTCTTCAATATCCCGGCGGCTTCAACAAGGGTTGCAACCTCTGATCCGTTGCCTAACAAAACTACCTTAGGATTCAACCCGGTTTTAAGCAGGATATATGCCCCGGATGATGCTTTCTGAGCGGATTTGATTCGCGTAAAACCCTCTGATACAGGTAGATCCTGTATATTCTGCCTTGACAATAGCAAGGCAGTGGGGGATCGTTTGTTCCCAATTGCCATTTTCCACGAAATGATGGACTCAGCTGAGTCAGCAGGACGCAAAACCAGCATGGATGGTTTACCTGAATGATTCTCAAGCTTCTCTAACAACCTGATTTGCGCCTCCTGCTCAACAGGCTGATGAGTAGGGCCGTCCTCACCGACGCGGAAGGCATCATGCGTCCAGACATAAACAACCTGAAGCTCCATAAGTGCGGCCAGCCGGACCGCGGGTTTCATATAATCGGAGAAAACGAAGAATGTACCACAAACCGGTATGATCCCGCCATGGAGTGCCATCCCGTTCGCAATGGCAGCCATTGTCAATTCCGATACACCGGCATGCATGAAGGATCCTCCAAAATTATGGTACCCAAATGCTTTTGTCTTCTTTAAAAACACATCCGTTTTGTCTGAATTGGCAAGGTCGGCCGACATGACTACCAGGTTATCTATCTGTTCACCCAGTTGAGACAACACCATACCCGATGCTTCCCTGGTCGACAGGTTAGGCTTGGTATGCATCTTTTCCCACTTAATGGCCGGAGTTTTCCTATTCAACCAATTCTTCAAACGCTTATTCAAATCAGGATTCCGGCTAACCCATTCCTTTTCAACTGCCTTGTATTCAGTAGCTTTATCACGCTTTGCAGAAAGCACTTTTTGATAGTAATCCTTTACCTCCGGAAATATGCGGAATGGATCTGAAGGATCCCCTCCGAGGTTCCGGACAGTAGATTCAAATGATGCACCTGCCTTGCTTATCGGTTGACCGTGAGTCGAGGATTTTCCTTCAAAAAGGTTACCCTTTGCATCTAAACAGCCCTTCCCCATAATGGTTTTCCCGATAATCAGCACCGGCTTTTCAGTTTCAGAAACAGCTTCCGTCAGAGCCTGTCGAATCTCATCCTGATTATTTCCATTTATGGTAATCACCCGCCAGCCCCAGGCCGTATACTTCATCGCGGTATCTTCACGGGTAACTGCAGCTGTTTCGGTAGAAAGCTGAATATCATTGGAATCAAAAAACATGATCAGGTTTTTAAGCCCTAAGTATCCGGCCATTCGCCCGGCTCCCTGCGAAATCTCCTCCTGAATTCCTCCGTCAGATATGTAGGTATAAGTCTTATGCGAGGTCCAGTCACCAAAACGGTCGGCCAGGATACGTTCTGCAATAGCTGAGCCAACAGCCATAGTATGTCCCTGACCCAGAGGACCGCTGGTGTTTTCAATCCCTCGCTGCGAATCGACTTCCGGATGCCCGGGAGTGGTACTTTTCCACTGTCTGAAATTCCTGAGGTCTTCCATCGAGAAATACCCGCAAAGCGACAAAACCGAATACAACATCGGCGACATGTGTCCCGGATCCAGAAAGAACCGGTCACGGAAAGGCCATTGCCTTTCGTCAGGATCGAAATTTAAAAATTCTGAAAAAAGAATATTAATGAAGTCAGCCCCACCCATTGCGCCGCCCGGATGACCCGATTTTGCTTTCTCTACCATTGAAGCAGATAATATGCGAATGTTATCCGCCGCCCGATCAATTACTTGTTTATTCATAGATATCTGTACCAAGATTTAAAAGGAACCAAGCGAAAATAGCATTTTTTTTACCTTTGCTGAGTAACAATAACATCAATGGGACTAAAATGCGGCATTATCGGAATTACAAATACCGGGAAAACCACCCTGTTTAACTGTATTTCAGAAACAAAAGTAGCTACCAGCAATTTCGCTTTTAGCACCAACAAATCAAATCTTGGTCAGGTAAAGGTGCCAGACGAAAGGCTCCTGAAACTCGACTCGCTGATCCATTCAGCGCGGGTAATGCCTACAACAGTGGACATTGTGGACATGCCGGGTTTAACTAAAGGCTCTTCAAAAGGCGAAGGAGTCGGAAACAGCTTCCTTGCCGATATCCGAAACTGTGATGCACTCATACATGTTGTGCGGTGCTTTGATGATCCTAATCTTCCTCACATCGATACAACAATTAACCCGGTAAGGGATCGGGAAACCATCGACCTCGAGTTGCAGGTTAAGGACCTGGATGCAATAGATAAGCGAATTCTCAAACTCGAAAAAGGGGCAAGAACAGGAGACAAGGCATCGAAACATGGATTGGAGGTTGTAACTGGCATTAAGGCTCACCTTGAGGATTTCAAGAATATCAGGACCTTTCATCTTTCCCATGAGGAGGAAGAACATATCGCAGACCTTTGCCTGCTCACGGCAAAACCAGTCATTTTTGTGTGTAATGTGGATGAGAAATCTGCAGTTATCGGAAATGCATATTCAAACCGGTTT
>JAPLDV010000628.1 GCA_026391235.1 Bacteroidia bacterium
TCAAATTCTCAGCCGATTTTGAGCTTATGTTACGATTTATGGAGCGGTATAAAATAAAAACGCATTATCTGGATATTCTATTGGTAAAAATGCGATATGGAGGAGCAAGTACAAATTCTATTAATAACATAATTGCCGGTAATCGGAACATTATGAAAGCTTTTAAAATGAATGGGATAAGAGTTTCACCTCTTTATTCATTCTTTCGATTAATTCCGAAGATAAAACAGTTTATTGTAAAATAGAGGGTTTTGACAATGATTGGTTATGATCTATCGGCATTATTTCCATAGTAGGTCCCCGCCCACTGACCCCAAAGCACTTCAATTTTTATACTCCTGAACAGCAGGATATTGTAAAACAACTGAAACCGGGCCTGACCGGTGTGGGAGCCATCATCTTTCGTGAAGAGGAGGCAATCTTTGCCAAAAGCAAGCTGGGTCACGAACAAACCTACCGGCAATTATTAAGTCCGCATAAAGCAGCATTGGAAAACTGGTACCTGGTAAATAAATCGGTTTGGGTGGATCTCAGGATCATGTTTTTAACCCTGTGGGTGATACTGTTTCACAGCAGCCGGTTGCCTTACCGGTGGCTGGGAGGGTTGCCGGAAATGCCTGAAGAGTTGAAGAAGTGACGAGTGACGAGTGACGAGTGACACGGAAGAACGCCGTAGGGACGCATAATTGCGTCCGAATAATTGCGTCCGTTTATCCGTTTACCCTGGGAGGAACAGCCTGCCCCGATTTTTCGGGGACCCTATCAGGGTAACATCCGTGTTTCAAATATTGCTTTATGAGTTTATTTGTATTTAGGTTTTGTCAAAACATGGAAAGAATTATCTTTGAATAATTTAACACATATATCATGGACGCAAAATTACTGGCAAAAGAAATAAAACAGCATCTGAATAAGCATTTAAACAATATCGTAACAGATGTTATAATTTTTGGTTCAAGAGTGAAAGACACCGCTGATATAGACTCTGATTATGATGTTTTAATTGTCATTGACACAGACTATAACCAGAAGACAAAAAAATTAATCAATGGCTTGTGCTACGACTTCGACCTGAATTATGATATTTTTCTTGACACGCAGATTATTTCAAAATCTGAATTAAAAAACAGCATTCGTGGCAAACATCCGGTATTTAAAACTGCATTAAAGGAGGGATTACACGCATGATAAAAGACAATGACCGGGAAATTCTGGTTCAATACAGACTTGATCAGGCCAGGCAAACCATTAGCGAAGTTAATAAATTGATTGAGGCCGATTTATTGACTATTGCTGTAAATAGAATATACTATGGGATATTTTATTGCTTAACTGCATTAGCATTACAATATGAATACCAAACCTCCAAACATTTTCAATTGATTGGTTGGTTTAATCAAAACTTTATTAAAACTGGCCAAATTGAAGTTAAGTATGGTAAAATTCTAAGAGATGCATTTAAAAACAGAAGCGATGGAGACTATGCCCCTTTTATTCTGTTCGAAAAGGAAGATGTATTGGATATGCAATTGGAGATGATAGATTTTATTGAAAGAATAGTATCATTTTTATCAAGTCTAAAAGATTGAAAATCAACTACAAGATCTTCTGTTGTTTCGCTCCGTGCCATTATCTTTCGTGAGGAGGAAGCCATCTTTGCCAAAAGCAAGCTTGGTCACGAAGAAACTTACCGGCAATTATTAAGTCCGCACAAAGCAGCATTGGAAAACTGGTACCTGGTAAATAAATCGGTGTGGGTGGATATCAGGATCATCTTTGGAGGGTTGCCGGAGGTGCCGGAGGAGTTGAAGAAGTGACCAGTGACGAGTGACGAGTGACGGAAGAACGTCGTAGGGACGCATAATTGCGTCCGTGATGCCTGACACGGAAGAACGTCGTAGGGACGCATAATTGCGTCCGTGATGCCTGACACGGAAGAACGTCGTAGGGACGCATAATTGAAAACCTTTACACTGAAAACAAAATAACATCAATTGCGCCCTGATATTTTGGAAAAATGTCTATATTTGTGGTGGCAAAAATAGGTTAAAACGGTAATATTGTGATCTGTTATTTCTGAAATTGATGAAATATCTGGCAAGAAACATCGACCGGCAATTAAGCGCCTGGAAAGAGGATGAAAAGCATAAACCCTTGTTGCTGAGGGGCGCACGTCAGGTTGGAAAATCATCCGCCATGCATTGCCTCACTGCGCTTTTTCTACGAAGATTATCCTGAATTACATGTTATTGCAGCCGGTTCCCTGCTTGAATTTGCATTACAGGAGATCCCCACCTTTGCGGTTGGCCGTATTCGTTCACTGTACCTGTACCCTTTCTCTTTTGACGAATTTCTTTATGCTCAGGGATTGGATTTGCTGGTTGAAGAAAAGAACCACGCTTCGGCCGAAAAACCCCTGCCGGAGCCATTGCACAATAAATTAACTGATAATCTACGCACTTTTTTTTTAGTTGGCGGAATGCCTGAAGCCGTGACAACCTGGATCGAAAAGGCGGATTATTTGAGATGCCGCATCGTTCAAAATGATATTCTGCAAACTTACGCGGATGATTTTGCAAAATATAAGAAGATAGTTTCGCCGATAATTTTGCTGCAAACGCTTCGGTCAGTTGCACGTCAGTCGGGTAGTAAGTTTGTTTACTCAGAAGTAGTTGGCGAGGTGGAATCCGGGAAAATAAGAGATGCACTGGAGCTATTGACCATGGCAGGCATTATCATCCCTGTTACTCATACAGCAGCGAATGGTTTACCTCTGGGGGCAGAGATAAATCCGAAATTCAGGAAATTTCTGTTTATGGATACAGGATTATTGCTCAGGCTGCTCAACCTGGATATGGACCCTATCCTGCTCTCCCCGGATCGTGATCTGGTGAATAAAGGGGCCGTATCGGAAGTATTTGCAGGATTGGAATTATTAAAGAACGGCAGCCCGTTTGAGCGTCAGGAACTTTACTACTGGCTGCGGCTCAGCAAAGGAGCACAAGCGGAGGTTGATTATGTTATTTCCAATAATGGACAAATTCTTCCCATTGAAGTTAAGGCAGGAACCAAGGGGGCCATGCAAAGTTTATATCGCTTCATGGAATTAAAAAAATCCACATCGGGTATCCGGACTTCATTGGAGAATTTCGGCAGGATCGGGTTGGTTGACATTTGCCCGTTGTATGCCATCGGGAGTTTCGGACAAAGCTGATCAATATTCTGAAAGGGGATATGTCCATGGTGGGGCCCCGTCCGTTAACCCCCAAACACTTCAATTTTTATACCCCGGAAGCGCAAGAAATTGTAAAGCAACTGAAACCGGGCCTAACCGGTGTGGGTGGATATCAGGATCATCTTTGGAGGGTTGCCGGAAATGCCGGAGGAGTTGAAGAAGTGACGAGTGACGAAAGCCGCATTACCCCACCCGGGCCGAGCTGATCAAACGGGTGCAGGCATCTTTTAGATTCATTGGATTTAGTCAATAGAAAAACGTTATCTCCTCCTGACAACTTTTCCTTATCTTTGCAACAGCGGTTACTGTAACCGCTGTTGCAAAATATAATATTATGAAATTTTATGACCGGGAAGTAGAATTAGCTGATCTGAAGCGTATTCAGAAATTGGCTTTCGAAGATAGTTCCAGACTGACGGTTGTTACAGGCAGGCGTCGTATTGGGAAGACCAGCTTAATCATAAAAGCGACCAAAGAAACCCCCACTGTATATCTGTTTACGGGAAGAAAAAATGAAGCTGCTCTTATTGAAGAGTTTGTCACGATAATAAAGCAATCGCTTGACACCTTCGTTCCTGACGGAATGCAGACTTTCCGTTCGCTGTTTCAATACCTGATGGAACTTGGCACACGCAAAGCTTTCAATTTGATTATAGATGAATTCCAGGAATTCTATAACATTAACAAGTCGGTTTTCAGTGATACGCAGAACTTGTGGGATCAGTACAGAAAAAAAACCAGGGTAAACCTGATTGTTTGTGGCTCTGTTTATTCACTGATGCATAAGATCTTCCAGGATGAGAAAGAGCCATTATTTGGCCGGGCTGACAATATTCTGAAACTGGATCCATTTAAGATTGATACGCTGAAGGAGATCATGAAAGATTACGCGCCTTCCTGTACCAACGATGATTTACTGGCTATTTATGCCTTTACCGGAGGCATCCCGAAATATTTGGAGTTATTCGTTGACAACAGGGCCCTTACGGTTAATGATATGATACAGTTCATGGTACATGAGAATTCACCTTTTACAGATGAAGGAAAAAACTTGCTTATTGAAGAATTTGGGAAGAGCTATGCAACTTATTTCTCGATCCTGGGTGCCATTGCTAACTCGAAAAACTCCCAGGCAGAAATTGAAGCCGCTTTGGGTGGGATAAGTGTAGGAGGATACCTGAAAAGGCTGGAAGAAGATTATAATGTAATTAACCGAATTCGTCCGGTTTTTTCAAAAGAGGGTACCCAGTCTGTTCATTTTGTCATCAAAGATAATTTCCTGAGATTCTGGTTTAAATATTTTGAAAGGAACCGCTCCTATTTAGAAATCAAGAACTTCTCAGCCCTGAGAAAAATCATTGAGGACGATTACACCACCTATACCGGGAAGGTACTCGAGCTATATTTCAAGCAGAAATTTGCTGAAAGTTATGAATACCGGGAAATTGGTTCGTGGTGGGAATCCAGGGGGAAACAAAATGAGTTGGATATTGTTGCTCTGAAAACCGGAAAGAACAAAGCCGTTGTAGCCGAGGTCAAGCGGCAGTGCAAGGAGTTCAGTCCAGACTTACTGGATCGTAAAATCAAGCATCTCAAAGAAAAAGTGATGCCGCATTATGACATCGAAGCGGTTTGCTTATGTATGGAGGACATGTAAACGGATACGTAAAGATTAAAGTTGAAAACTATTTGTTTACGGGTGACTCGTATATTCCAAGGGGAGGCATTTAGGAATAACCATGTGTTTCCTCTGGGCCCCAATGTGACCGGTCTGGAGGATGACCTGAAAAGATTTACCGGATCGGCCGCCTGTTCATGCCTGGCCTCAGGTACAGCTGCCATCCACCTGGCATTGATCATCCTGGGTGTGGAGCAGGGCGATGAGGTGATCTGTTCGTCGTTCACTTTTTCAGCCTCCGCCAATCCGATCGTTTACCTGAAAGCCACTCCAGTATTTGTTGATTCCGAACCCGATACCTGGAACCTGAAACCCGATAACCCCGGATATTGCCGCAAAGCAACTTTTTTGGCCACCCAGGCACGTGATGCTGCTCCACACTACCAGCACTCACATATAGGCTATAACTACCGCATGAGCAACATCTGCGCCGGCATCGGACGGGGACAAATGGAAGTGTTGGAACAGCGGATTGAAAAGCGTCGTGAGAACTTCTTCTTCTACAAAGCTTCGCTGGAGCACTTGTCATCCCGACGAAGGTCGGGATCCCTTCCCTTACCACCAAGCCCTTCTCTGTCATCCCGACGAAGGTCGGGATCCCTTCCCTTACCACCAAGCCCTTCTCTGTCATCCCCGCGAAAGCGGGGCCTTTCAACGCTAACGAGGGCCCCGCAGGTGGACCTCTCTCCTTCCTCAGCGAACCCAATGAGAGCTTCTTCTCCAACCACTGGCTCACCACCATCCTGATCGATCCCGCATTAACAGGCGGCATAACCCGTGAAGATCTTCGTCTGTTCTTCGAATCGCGCAACATCGAAAGCCGGCCCCTGTGGAAGCCGATGCACCTGCAGCCGGTATTCAGGGATTGTCCTGCCTATATCGATGGTACATCAGAGCATCTGTTCAACCATGGACTCTGCCTGCCCTCCGGCAGCAACATCACCGATGAAGAGAGGCAATTTGTTGTTGATTCAATCCACGAACTGATAAATCACAAATCACAGGCACCAAAAAATTGGACGAAAGTCCATTAATTCATTGATTATCATTATTATCTGTTATTGTCGGAATTATGGTTTGTCGAGAAGAGGTGTTGGGAAAAACATTAGTATTCTCAAAGAAAAAGGAATGAGCAGGACTCTGATTTTTTATTACGACAATTTTATCTACTTTTACAACATAGTAAGTATTGTAATGTTATACTTAGCATGTTGAATTATTGATATGGACTTTGATATACGTCGCCAGATTGAGTTCGAGGAGTTTGATTACCAGACTTTGAGATCGCTTTTATCAGGCTATTCAAATCCAGGGATGAAAATCAATGCCCTATTGAAAAAGGGGCTAATCATAAGGGTTAAAAAGGGTATTTATATATTCGGCCAAAAATACAGCAACCGGCCATACTCCAAAGAGCTGCTGGCGAACTGGATATATGGGCCATCCATAGTGTCCATAGATTATATGCTTTCCTATTATGGCCTTATCCCTGAAACAGTTACTGCGGTAACTTCAACCTCTGTTAAACGGCCTAAAACTTTCAGTACCCCTGTGGGTGATTTTATTTACAGGCAAGTGCCTTATGAGTATAGTTTACTGGGCATGTGCCGCATCGGGAGCCCGGCGGGAGGATTTCTTGCGGGAACGCCTGAGCGCGCTCTTGCAGATAAAATTCGTGATACTAAGGGGAATACGGTGCAAAATCAACTCGAAGCGGAACAATACCTTTTTGAGGACCTGCGATTGGATGAAGAGATTTTTTTGAGCCTGGACCCGGATCTGTTAGCCAGGTTGGCGGCAGCTGGCAGGTCGAGAAAAATTGATTTTTGTACGGCGATTCTGAAAAAAATGAAACGATCATGATTAATCCTGTGATTTCTGGTATGATGGCCCAATATCCCGGGACAGGAACAGAAGGAAAGATTAATTCCTTAAGGAATATATTTCAACACATTGCCCTTTTGGGGTTGTGGAGGGCAAAATTCTTTGAACACGCTGCTTTCTACGGAGGTACAGCCTTACGGTTGTTATACAACCTGGATCGTTTCAGCGAGGATATAGATTTTTCCCTGATCAAACCCAACGCAGGTTTTAATCTTGATCCGTATTGTCGTTTTATTGAAGATGAACTTAAGTTTTACGGCTTTTCGGTTACGATAAGCACAAAGAACAAAACAAAGGATAGTCAGGTTAAATCGGCTTTTCTTAAAGCCAATACCCTCGAGCAACTCCTCGTTATTGAGCCCGGTTATAATATCCGGTTTCCCGGGTTACTTCCTGTGCTGAAAATCAAGCTTGAAGTTGACACCGATCCACCACCGCTATTTCAAACTGAAGTCAGGTTTTTATTAAATCCAATTCCTTTTAGTGTAAAAGTTTTTAACGCTCCGTCGTTGTTTTCAGGCAAAATGCACGCACTCCTTTGCCGGGAATGGAAAAACAGGGTAAAAGGACGTGACTGGTATGATTTTGTCTGGTTTATCAGCAGATCTGTTCCGCTAAACCTTAATCATCTGGAAATGCGAATGCGTCAGAGCGGTCATTGGACTGCACCGGAACCTTTATCTGAAATAAGTTTGAAGGAATTGGTGCGAAACCGCATTCATAATCTGAATATTAACCGGGCGAAAGAAGATGTATCCCGGTTTTTACCCTCACAGGACAACATAGCGATTTGGTCGGAAGAATTCTTTTACGACATTGCCGGAAGGATTCAGCTTGTTTTAACAGATTAATTCAATCCCCATTGATTTGTAATTGTTGAACCGGCACAAAGCAGCATTGGAAAACACCAACGAATCGGTTCAGGGATAGAACACGGATAAGAGATATTAAAAAAAATCTGTGTGGATTAGTTTAATCAGTGTCATCTGTGTTCCATATTGTCAAATCATTATAGTGGCAATAAAGGCAACTTAAACCTATTGTATGGTATAGCACAAAGAGGATTACCCTGGCCACTTGGAGCGTTTGACAACAAACGCTCTTTTTGTTCCATCGATAATTTGAATTTCGTGGTGCAGCAATTGATCGAAAAAAATATCGAACCCGGTATTTACCAGGTGGGCAGGCCGGGAAAACAGTTTCGGATGGTCAAATTTTCAACCATGCTGCTGAACAGTAAGCATTGGCAACGGGGAGATCACGCTAAAAAAGGACCCCCGTGTGTTCCCATTCGGCCGGTTTCTGCGGAAAACAAAGATCAACGAGATTCCGCAACTGATCAATATTGTGAAAGGGGATATGTCCATAGTAGGTCCACGCGGGGACCCCTTCGGTCACTGGTTAACATCGATAAACCTGAGATATTAAAAATAGCAAATACAGCAATTATGGCATAATAAACAAGTTAAAAACAGTAAAAACAATGATTATATAGTAATATGTTTATCTTTGCCGTTATACAAAAACAGGATTATGGAGCACAGATCGAACAAGGCAAATCGGTTTCGTTAAGTATGCTCATTCCTGTTTTAAGAGCGTTGCGCCTATTGGATAACCTGGACCTGTTTTTACCCGGGATTGGCCCTAGTCCGGTTGAAATGATGAAGCATAAAGGCAGAATACCGCAGCGAATAAGGCCTCAAAAGTAAGAATAATGGAAGAGTTGCTGAAGGTAACGTTATGGGGAAGAGAGGTGGCGGCTACCATCTGGGATACTGAAAGTGAATTTGCAACAATTGAATTTTACGACACGTATGCCGATTCCGGGTGGGACATCTCTCCGCTTATGATGCCATTAGGCGATATCAGAAGAGGCGAGCGCCAATTTTCATTTCCGGCCCACCGGGGTAAAACGTTTAAAGGTCTTCCGGGATTATTGGCTGATTCCTTACCCGACGATTACGGGAACAGCTTAATTGACGAATGGTTTGCGGCCAAAGGAATGAAAGTTTCTGCCACACCATTGGATAGGTTATGCTATATCGGTAAACGGGGAATGGGAGCGCTTGAATACCAACCAGCTACGAAAATTGCCGGTCTGGATGATTCTTCGGGTATCGAAATCGAAAAACTTACTGAATTGGCAAGGCAGATACTGAACCAACGCGAACAATTTTCAGTCAACCTGAACAAGACGAATAAAACCTTCCTTGATATTTTGCGCGTGGGAACTTCGGCCGGGGGGGCGAAACCCAAAGCCATCATTGCGATCAATGAAAAAACAGGAGAGGTGCGTTCCGGTCAGGTAAATGCTCCCGACGGATTTACCTATTGGCTGTTAAAATTCGATGGAGTAGAAGGGGGGAAAATCAAAGACAACCCGGCAGGAATCGGGAAGATTGAGTATGCATATTACAAAATGGCTATCGCTAGTGGTATCAGGATGACCGAATGTCGCCTGCTGCCGGAAGGCGATCATGCCCACTTTATGACAAAACGCTTCGACCGAACCAATTCCGGCGAAAAACTTCACGTACAAACGCTTTGTGCAATAGCTCATTTCGACAGGGACGAACGGTATTCGTATGAGCAAATCTTTCAAACCATGCGGCGTTTGTATCTTCCATACGCAGATATGGAACAAATGTTCCGGCGAATGGTTTTTAATGTAATAGCCCGCAATCAGGACGATCACACCAAAAACCATTCGTTTATCATGAATCGGTCCGGGGAATGGTCTTTAGCCCCCGCATACGATGTTTGTTATGCCTATTCCCCTTCAGGTCAATGGACAAACCGGCATCAGCTGTCTCTGAACAATAAGCGGGATTATTTTACCCTGAGTGATATGATAGCAGTTGCCGAAAAAGCAGATATAACCTACGCCCGTCAAATATTGCAGGAAATCACTGAAACGGTTTCGCGATGGAAGCATTATGCACGGGAAGCACAAGTGAATCCGAAACATATTGACGTTATTGACAAAGCATTACGTGTAAATTTGCCCTATAATAATTAGTCATTGATGATTTGACTTTAACTGTTGACTTCAGACTAATTGTCCCACCTCCACAGGATGACATACCAGGCTATCGCAGCATTCCGAAAGCTCCGGAAAACGGTTGAAAAAACTAGTGATTGGGATATCGGAGGCGTGGGTGACATGTGACGCCGATGAACGTTGTAGGCAGATGGAAAGCCTCGATTACCTGTTGCCGACCGTGTGGTAAACATCCCCGGCAGCGCAATTATCCCGACGAAAGGCGGGGACCCCGTCACGCTACTCTGAATCTCACCGTATGGGTTATTCTGTTTAAGAAGAGTATGCTGCCTTTGCGGATTTTTAAAGGCTTGCCGGAAATGCCCGAGGCTTCGAATATTCGACTTTCATATGGCAAGCCACTCCTCAAAACTTGCCTTTTCGTCGCCGGTAACCATTTCCCGACTCTCGGGATTTCTTAGGAATTCGAGGTAAATACTCTCTTCTGTGAGCATCCTGGCTTCATCTTTTAAAATAGCTTCGATAAAGGCCTTTAAGTTTTTCCCGTTTGCAGCGGCGAGCACTGACAGTGCCCGAAATGTATCCTCCGGCAAGTCAATATTTTTTCTTTTTTTACCTGGTGAAGGATTTAAATTCATATCATAATTTTT
>JAPLDV010000154.1 GCA_026391235.1 Bacteroidia bacterium
TCGACAGTTCCTTCGATAAGCTTTTTCAACCTGCTGTCAAAATCAATCACTTCCTCCCGGTTATACGTGTTTCCAAGAGAATACATGGCCACCTTATGTTCGCGCTGAATAAACTCCTGGTTACGGTCATCCCCGATCCGCTGTGTCGGTGACAGCGAATCGGCAAATTGCGGATATTCGCGCTCCAGGTCGATAAGTTCCTGCATCAGCCGGTCATAATCAAAGTCTGAAACTGAGGGCTCACTGATAACATAATATCGATAGTTGTGAGCGTTCAACTCGCTTTTCAGAAACTCAATGCGCTGATAAACAGAAGCAATATCCATTTTTAATCGTTTGTTTAAAAATAGCAAATTATCACTACTTTTATACCGCATGGGTTTGTGGTCACCATCCGGTAACCGCAAGAAGAGGGAATCAGGTGAAATACCTGAACAGTTTCCGCTGCTGTAAGCTCCGTCAACAGCTCTGGCAACCCGCCACTGTTCCAAGTTGTGAATGGGAAGGCGCCAGATGAAGGGAGCAAGTCAGAAGACCTGCCTGTGTAAGTATTAACCAATGGGTTCGGAATAAACCTTAAGGAGATGCATAAATATAAATATACCATTCTTTCGATTGCGGTTCTGTTGACATACCTGTCCAGCGGTAATAATGCCGTGTTGGCTCAATCAATAAAGGTGCAACTGGATGAGGTTCAGATCAAGGGATCCAGAAAAAACTCCTATACCGCAGACCTTCACACGGTACGAATTGATACCATGCTCAAAACCAAATATTTCGGTAGTGATTTATCAGAGATACTCAAGCATGAAACGAACCTGAACATCACACAATATGGAGGTCAGGGGTCGCTCGCTTCTATACGGCTTAGAGGTTCAGCACCCTCTCAGACTCAGATCAACTGGAACGGAATACCGGTAAACAGCCCGACAACCGGAAGTATCGATCTGTCGCTGCTATCCGGAGGAATGGCTGATGCCATTGATATTGTTTATGGTGCAACCGGATCACTTTTTGGAAATGGAACTTTCGGAGGGTCAATAGACCTTTTTAACCAACCGGATTGGGATAACCGGATATCGGTAAATCTGGCCGGAGAAGCGGGGTCGTGGAACCATTACAAAACCGGCATCAGCTTTCGCACGGGCAATGATTCCTGGCAATACCACCTGACCGGATTATACCAGTCGAGCGCAAATTCCTTCCGGTTCCACAATGAATTCAAAAACGGAAATCCGGTAGAATACAGGATGAATGACTCTCTGAACCTGCTTTCTTTTCAACAGCATATATTTTTCAGGTTACCGAAAAACTGGTTCTTCCAGTATGGTTCCTGGTTTCATTACCGTGATAAACAACTACCGTCTTCAATGAGCTCAACACCTGTATTTACTGCATTTCAGAAAGATCAGAGTATCCGGCAGTTCGTCAGGGCCACAAAATGGTACCGGAAATCCTCCATCGAAATGGTTGCTGCTTATTTTACCGACAGTCTGCAGTATGGCGAAAAATTATCTAAAACAGATTCTGTATTAAAATTATCGGGAATCCGATCCTCTGATACTTACCTGAGTTTTTATCATCGTTGGTTCATTTCAAATAATTTTTCACTGGAGAACGGGGCAGACTTTGAATACCAGTTGGCAAAAGTTGAGGCATATAATGGTTTAGTCGATGAATCCCGTGGTGCATTTTTCAGTTTGCTGAAATTCACGGTTGAACCATTCTCGGCTAAAATTTCGTACCGGCAGGTTTTTTATTCCATGACAGGGCCAAAACCGCTCTTTTCGGCTGCATTTCAGTATCACCTGCCGGATATGGGTATTTCGCTCAAGGGTCAGATATCCAATAAGTTTAGGTTCCCAACATTAAATGACCGCTACTGGCAACCAGGTGGTAATCCCGACCTGCTGCCTGAAACAGGTTTGGGTTATGACCTTGGATTTACCTGGGAGGCTGCAGGTTCCACTAAATCTGGTATTAAATTGAGTTCCTTGCTTTTCATTCAGCAGATAAACAATTGGATACAATGGGTGCCAACCGGAACTTACTGGTCGCCGCAGAATATCAGGCAGGTGAAATGCCAGGGCATTGAGTTGGAGCTGACAGGCCGATGGAAAGTTGGAAACGACTGTTTTTTTGCCAAAACCATGTACACTTATACTGAAAGCCTTGACATGAGCTTGCTGGCCGAAGGTACAAGATTCCGTCGTCAGTTGGCTTATGTGCCTTTCCACCTTCTCAAAATGCAAGCTGGCATCAATTTATACCGGTTTGAGGTAACGATGAGTTATAAATATACCGGACGACGATTTACCACA
>JAPLDV010000800.1 GCA_026391235.1 Bacteroidia bacterium
CTGCACCTTTCCAACCCTTTATACTGTTTTTGCCCGAGCGTATTATGAATAATCCTGATATTGCTATGATGGTCAAGGCAACGCAGAATATATCAGAGAACCATTTCCAGGCTACTCCCGGGTTATAATGGAGATAGTTGAACTGGTGAAGAATAGGTCGCTTTCTGATCGTTTCCATGATGCCTTTGCCGGTTTCCAGGTTTATTTCAACATTCCCATGATTCAAAAAAACCTTGACTGTAGAATTTGAAGGGAAATAGTGCTTTTTATATTCCTTTTTCATATCGAGATCGTTGAGCAGCGAGATTACCCAATCTTTTGTGATCTCATTGCGGGTAATCTTTTCACTCAGAGTGACATCGAATTTTTTAATCACATAATTCGGGTTCCAATCGCGAAGATGGTTCAATGCAATGCCGGAGATTGCATAAATAATGCACATTCCGAAAAACAGGTAACCCAGATCCCTATGCAGGATGTAATTCAGCTTTCTTAATTTCATAAATTATTTCTTCTCGTTAATGCTTTCAACCTCAAGAGAATAAAAGGAAATGTACCCTTTACCGCCGGCAACAATCTGATCCCGGTATCCTTTTATCTGGTCGAATTGAGTGACTATTGCAGATTCATCAAGACCTTTAGCTTCTGCATCATAAGTATGTGTTTCTTCTTTAAGTGCAACCTTTGCGCCATCCTGTAATTCTTTTTCCCAATTGGCCAGGTAGGTTTCATCTATCCGATCCTCTTTCAGGTAACCGGTAATGGTAACGTCCGATCCTTCCAGCTCGACATTAAATGTTGGAATCTTATTGGTGGCAAGTACCTTAAAGCTCTCTTCTCCCAAAAAAAGCCTTTTACCGCTCTCACGGCATACATGGGCCACCATTCCGTCAAGACTGATCAGCTTACCCATCAGGTCCGGGGCTTTGGCTTTTACTTCGCTTATGTTAACTGGAATAGCCTCGGTTTTAGCAGGTTTCGTATTATTGCATGCGGAAAGTAATACGCTCAATAACAGGATCGGCAACAGTAATTTCTTCATCGGATTAGTTGTTAATAATAGATTCATTTTCAGTTTGTAATGCGCGAAAATAGTGAATCGCTCCCAACCTTTTATGAGATTAACTAATCTTTAACAGATCCAATTTCTTTCGTTCAAAATTGGCGAAAATCTTTATATGATCCGCTTTCCTTCGCTGTCGGGCAAAAAAGGCCTCGAAACATTAAACATCTGTTTATTAGTATATTGCCATTTTGTCATAAGAGTTTCCTCTTATGAAAATATCAGGGTTTTCCCTGATGTTTTGTATAAATCTGCCTGTTATATTTAGTCCATTATAAGTTTGAATAGACCATTGGATTAGCTTAATAAGAAATGCCGGGATGAACAACCTGAAAACAAACATGCCTTTACAAAGTACTTTGATCCTGGAGGGGACGGTCCTTCGAAAGCAAGCCGATCCCGTTTCCTGCCCCCAATCGCTCAGCGCCGTGTCACCGTGCACCGGGTTTAAAGACTTACGGGTTCCATCCCTGACGAAAACGGGTCATGCCCGGGATCCATTAATAAAGCGAGGTGAATCAGACATGCGAGACTTGAATACCTAGTATTAACCAAACATTGATTTATTCTATTTGCTAAAGTGCAATGCTCGCATTATTTAAAACTTAGCCGATTTTAAGTGTGACCAGAATGCCTTAACAGTTTTAACTTAAAAGCAGTGAAGAATTATGCAAACTCGTTGGGTTGATCAAATCAAACCGACGGGCAGAGTCCACGGCGATAATTTCGCTTTCCTGCTCTGACGAAACAGGTTTTAGTTTTTCCTACTGTTGTCCTACTTAAACTCCAATAAATTGAAAATGAATAAAATTTTATTTCAAGGAAATCGCATCTTGATAATTCTGCTTGCATTTTTACCCGTGTTTGGTTTGAGTCAGAACAAAGGGGGTAAATTCATGGAAGTAGTTAATATCAAAGATTTACATTTAAACGAAAA
>JAPLDV010000584.1 GCA_026391235.1 Bacteroidia bacterium
GGCCAGGTTTATCGTGAATACAACAATTATGTACAAAGCCACCCTGTCGCTGCCGGCTTAAAAACCGGACAGGCTGTCTGGCAGGAACTGGGCCCGAGAAAACGCGTTGATTATGGCGGTTATCTTGGCCTGGGCCGTGTGAACGCCATCGCGTTCCATCCCACCGATACAGCAACCGTTTACGGGGGTGCTCCGAACGGTGGATTCTGGATCACTCATGACGGAGGCCGGACCTGGGACTCACCAACTGATAAACTTCCAACCATGGGTGTTTCTGCCATACTCGTGAATCCGGTCACCCCGAATGTGATCCTCATTGGTACCGGAGACCGCGATGCCGGCGATTCCTACGGCCTTGGAGTTTTCCGCAGTGATGACGGCGGACTCACCTGGGAACAATCTAATACCGGCATGGGCGATGTTACCGTTGGGATGTTTGCCAGGCCGGAAAGCAATCTTCGCATGATCCTTTCTGCTGCCAATGGAGGAATTTTTAAAACGATTGACGGTGGCGAAAATTGGATCAGAACGTCTCCGGACAGCTCCAATTACAGAGATATCAAATTCCGGCCAGGCAGCGCCACCATCGCTTATGCTACATCAGAAACCGGATTTTACCGTACCGAAAACGGTGGCGACAGCTGGACGCGGGTTCCAAACTCCGACGGTTATCCTGCCAACGGCCGGTTGGTGATCGGTTTATCCCCGGCAAACGACAGCCTGGTTTATCTCGTCGGAGGGGAAAGTGTCGGCCCGTTTCAGGGTTGTTTTCTATCGCGGAATTTGGGAAAGACTTTTTCCGTTCAATCCACCTCTCCAAATATTCTTGGATGGGAATATGATGGATCTGATTTTACCAGTCAGACCTATTACAACCTGGTTATCTATGTTGACCCCATCAATCCGCTGATCGTTTATGTTGGTGGCGTAAATATCTGGAAATCAATTGACGGAGGTAAAAAATGGACATTAATAGTGCATTGGTACGGAGATCATGCCAATTTGATACATGCCGATGAACACGCATTTGCCTTTAACCCGGCAAATAAGCGACTATATGCAGGCAACGACGGCGGAATCTATTATACGGAAAACCAGGGAACATCCTGGAAAAATATCAGTGAAGGTTTAGGAATCGGTCAAATATACAGAATAGGGGTCAGCAGTATCGATGGGGAAAAAACTATCGCAGGATTCCAGGATAACGGCAGCGCTACCCTGACTGGCACGAGCTGGTCCACAGCTGGCGGCGGCGATGGTATGGACTGTGCCGTGGATCCCAAAGATTCTCGCTATAGTTATGGTTCCGTGCAATACGGTACGATTTACCGCTGCTTCAACAATGTTGCCGAACTCTTAATTGCCGGCAAAGACATCAATGGTATCAACGAAGACGGGGCCTGGACAACCCCTCTCCTTCTCAGCGAAAGGGATGAAAAAACCATGGTGGTGGGATATAAAAACATCTGGATCTGCCGGAATGTAAAGGCTAGCGGAGCCATTACCTGGACTAAAATTTCCAACAACCTGGCCGGTCGGAATAATGTAAACATGTATCTGATGGAGCAATCACCTGCGGATGCTAATCTTCTTTTTGCCGAAGGAATGGATGGAAAGGTTTTCCGAACAGAAAACCTGCTTTCCTCATCGGTGGTCTGGACTGACATTACTGCCAAGTTGCCATTTTTTTCCGCAGGTGTTTACGATATTGAATGTCATCCGTATGATCCCAATACCCTTTACATGATTAATAACCTGAACGTGTACAAATCAATCAATAGGGGTAACACCTGGCAAAATATCTCCGGGAGCCTGCCCGCCATTTATAAAGCTGCATTAGTGTTCGATAAAACCAGCAACGAAGGACTTTACTTAGGTACCGAAGCCGGAGTTTTTTACAAGGATGCTGATATGGCCGATTGGGTAATGTACGGCCAATCTTTCCCGGTATCGGTCGGGGTAACCGAACTGGAGATTTATAATGATCCGCGTAACCGCGCTGATTCGCGCCTCCGTGCTTCCACATACGGCAGAGGCGCCTGGGAAACCAAACTTGCTGAATCGAATGCCGTTTTAGCCCCCTACTTGCTGACTGCTGTTCTCGTTGACAGGGATGCCGAACTAAGCTGGGAACCGGTATTCTATGAACAAAACCTTCAGGGATATAGGATATACCGGAACGGTGTCTTACTCAGCCTGGTTAGCGGATATACTTATACCGATATTAAAATCGAAGCTGACGTTACCTATGCCTACAAGGTGTCGGCTTTGTATTCCGGCGGAAAAGAATCGGGGTTCACAAACGAAGCTTTTATCACCATGGCTTCTCCGATTGAACTTCCTTATAGTCAGCCATTTGAAAAAGGCAATGGAGGTTTTACAGCAAAATATTCCCTGGAAGGCTGGAAATACGGGACCGCTGAAACCCTTGCGGTAACCGGCCGAGAGGGGCATTTCTTTGCCGCCAACAGTGCTGCAGCCGGTGAAGGAGTTGTGGTAAAAGACTACCTGGTTTCTCCTGAAATCCATCTGAGCAGCTACGCCGGTAAAACCATTACCCTTAAGTTTGCCTATACCATGCGCAAATACCGCACGTACGATAAATTCAGTGTGAATTACCGTACTTCCCCTGACAGTGCCTGGATCAAAATTGTTGATTTAAAGCCGCCGAGTACTCAAACCTGGGTCTGGGATACCACAGAGGTAAACCTTCCTGCAAAAGCACTTACTGCCAAGGCCCAAATCGGTTTCCTGTATGATAATTCCAGCCAGTTTGCATACGGTGCAGCTGTCGACGATATCGATCTTTTCGTGAACACAACCTCTGTTCAGACCATTGACAATTTAACTTACATGAAAGTATTCCCCAATCCAAACAAGGGCCAGTTTACCATGGAATTAGCTTCAGGCGTCACGGGTGTAATCAAACTTCAGATAGTTAATATCACAGGCCAGGTGGTTCTTGAAAAAACAATTGAAAACAACCCGGGGAAACTAACCGAAATGATCGACCTGAGTGGTCAGCCCAAAGGGGTATATCAGATCACCGTCCGGTCGAAATCAGCCGAATGGAAACAAAAGATAACCATTCAGTAAACCAGTTAACCGCGATAGGAATAATAGGTTTGTAGAATAACGGCATTATCTTTACACTGAAAACGGGATCAAAAAAAGTTATAAGAGTGTCCTACTCTTGTATAACTGTATACCAACTCGTTTTTAAAATATTATCGTTATGACTACCAAATCATTAAATCTTCTCTTGCTTTCAGTTTTTCTTCTGGCCGCAGGGTTGTCAGTGTCTGCCCAAAACAGAACTGTCACGGCTCCCGGGAACTATGCATCAACTCCTTATTGGATTAACATGATGGAAGATCCCAACGCCAATTTCTTTGATATCCAGAGAGCCTTTTATACTTATTGGCAAGGCCGGGTTACCCATCGGGGTGATGGATATAAACCCTTCAAGCGGTGGGAGTACTATTGGCAATCCAGGGTCAATCCGGATGGGTCATTTCCACCGGCTGGCCAGATATATCGCGAGTATAATCGTTTTGCGGCTGCACAGCCTGAGGGATCAGGATTCAAATCAGGGAATGCGAATTGGTTCGAACTCGGTCCGAAAACCCGCGTTGATGTAGGCGGATATGTCGGGATAGGCCGCCTGAATGCCATTGCCTGTCACCCATCGGATACCAGCATTGTTTATGCCGGGGCTCCCTCGGGAGGCCTTTGGAAATCGACCGACGGAGGAAAAAACTGGGTAGTCCTCACCGATCGGATGCCATCACTTGGAGTATCCTCCATCCTGATTCACCCGACGAAACCAGACGACATCCTCGTTGGAACGGGCGATCGTGATCACGGGGATGCACGCGGGATCGGGGTCATCCATAGCCCCGACGGAGGAGCCACCTGGGAAATGTACAATAACGGCATGGGTGAATTTACCGTTGGAATGATGGCCCGAAGCGAAACAAACCCTGATTTTATTCTGGCAGCCACCAACAGGGGAATTTTTAAAACAACTGACGGCGGGGCTAACTGGGAAATAAAATCCGCCATCGAAGGTGCAGCTTATAAGGATATAAAGCTTAAACCGGGCAATTCAGATGTGGCATATGCTACCTCCGTAGGAACTGTTGGTTTTTATCGCAGCGAAGATGCCGGTGAAACCTGGACGCAGGTTTCTGACTCAGCCGGAGTACCAACGGAAGGCAGGATGGTAATCGGAGTTACCGCGGCCGCCAGCAACCTGGTTTATCTGGTTTGTGGCGCTGCAGCGTATGTGGGCTGCTTTGTATCGCAGGATGATGGTAAAAACTTTATCCTGCAATCAGATTCTCCAAATATCCTCGGATATGCCGGTGATGGCAGCGATAATAGCAGCCAGGCCTGGTACGACCTGTCGATCTTTGTCGATCCGGCAGGTGCTCAGGTGGTTTATGCCGGAGGAATTAACCTATGGAGATCCGATAATGGTGGTAAAAACTGGAAAATCAAAGGACACTGGACCGGCGGCGGTGCTGCCGAAGTTCATGCCGACCAGCACACTTTTTTCTATAATCCGGTTAACAAAAGGCTCTATGCCGGAAACGACGGAGGTATCTATTTTACCGATAACCGCGGAACTGACTGGAAAGAAATCAGCGAAGGTCTGGGAATCGGGCAAATATACCGTCTCGGTGTTAGCGCAACTAACCCATATATAACTGTTACCGGATTCCAGGATAACGGCAGTGCCACCTGGACGGGCAATGAATGGCTTACCACCGGCGGTGGAGATGGCATGGAATCTGCCGTTGATCCAACTGATTATCAGTACAGTTATACAACCCTCTATTACGGCACCATTACGCAATTGCTGTTCAACGGATACAACCGCCAGGTTGGCGGTAAGGGAACCGGTGGAATCGATGAAGACGGCGCCTGGGTTACTCCTTTCCTGATCCATCGGGACGATGGAAGTACCATGATAGCCGGATATAAAAACATCTGGATTACGCACGACCTGAAAAATCCGAATAGAGTTTGGTGGAAGAAAATCTCTAATAATCTGGCCGGTAATAATAACGTTTACATAGCCGCCCTCGAGCAGTCGCCTGCACAGCCTCAGATGCTCTATTTTTCACGCCACGACGCCAGACTGTTCCGGACGGATGATTTTAATCAGCCAAACCCGGTTTGGACCGAGCTGACAGCGAATTTGCCCGCTTCCGGCACTCCAACCGCCCTGGAAAGCCACCCGTTTGACCCGATGACTGTTTATATGACCCTGGCCCGGCACGTGTTTAAATCAACGGATAAAGGAGAAACCTGGACGGATATCAGCGGGTCGCTTCCCGAAATCCCGATGAACACCATTTTGTTCGATGAATCCAGCGTAGAAGGGCTTTACATTGGAACAGATGCAGGGGTATATTTCAAAGATGCCGGAATGCCCGACTGGGTTTTTTACAATACCAACCTTCCTTTATCAGTTGAAATTAGTGAGCTGGATGTTTATTATGATC
>JAPLDV010000887.1 GCA_026391235.1 Bacteroidia bacterium
GACCATTTTGAGATAGGGATAGACTATTACGTGGATTTCAATAATAAAAAATCGATTGTGCTAAAGGAAGTTGCCGGAAGCCTTCTAATTGCATTTCTTGCCCTTGCCGCCGTTAGTTTAATATTTTTATTTTCGATGCGAAACCTGATGGAAGAACGGCGTCTGTCACAATTAAAGACAGATTTTATCAATAATATGACGCATGAACTTAAAACACCTCTGTCCACCATATCCATTGCCACAAGGACACTCGAAAATGATACCATCCTGGATGACCGGGCAAAAATAAAAGAAACGGTTTCGGTCATTCGCCGGCAGAACCGCCAGCTGACAAAACAGATCAATCATCTGCTTGAAATCAGTATGTGGGAAAGGAAACAGTTTTCCCTTGACCGGCGGATGCTGGATCTGGAGCCATTCTTTTTTGGCCTGGCGGAAGCCTTTCGGTGGGAATGTAATGAAAAAATGTGCAAGCTTGAGGAGCGATTTACTTTTATTACCAAAACAGCCTACCTGGATGAGGTTCAGATGACTGTTGCCCTCCATAATTTGCTGATCAATGCCGTAAAATACAACTCGCAGGATCCGGAGGTTATTTTGGAGGTATCCTGTGACGACCGGTTACGTATTTCAGTAACCGATAATGGTATAGGCATCGGTAAAGAAGATCAAAAACATATTTTCGACAAGTTTTACCGTGTTTCTACCGGTAACGTTCATAAAGTCAAAGGCCTGGGCCTTGGGCTGTTCTATGTGAAACAGATTGTGGAAGCTCATGGCGGAAGCATCGATGTTTCAAGCCGGCCCGGCAAAGGAAGTACATTCACCCTAATTCTGCCCGTCCATGGAAAAAATCAGAATTCTCCTGGCTGAGGATGATCCGGATCTTGGTAACATCCTCGCTCAATACCTTGAAATGCAAGGGTTTACCGTATCGCTGGCCCGTGATGGCGAGGAAGCCTGGGCGTATTTTCTCAAGGTGGTGCCAACCATTTGCATTTTGGATGTGATGATGCCCAAAATGGATGGTTTTGAACTGGCTGAAAAGATTTCTAAGCACAATCACGATATTCCATTCCTGTTTCTTACGGCCCGAAGCCTGAAAGAGGACCGGATCCGGGGATTGAAAATCGGTGCCGATGATTATATCACCAAGCCTTTCGAGGTGGATGAGCTGGTGTTACGGGTCAATAATATCCTGAAAAGATCGGGAATTCAGGACTCGGATGAGTTTCAGATCGGACGCATCAGCTTTAATTTCCAGGAACTGGAATTAGTTACCCCGGATGGTACTCATAAACTTACCCTGAAAGAGGGAATGCTTCTGAAATATATGCTGCAGCATGAAAATAAACTGGTCAAGAGGGAGGAAATCCTGACCGAGGTTTGGGGCGAAAACGACTATTTCCTGGGCCGGAGCATGGATGTGTTCGTTAGCCGCCTGCGAAAATACCTGGTTTCTGAAGAATCAGTCTCGATTGAAACGGTTCGCGGAACCGGTTTCATTTTCCGGCTGCGGAGGCCGTGAATTCTTGATTTATCCTGAAAAAAGATTCAGGGGAAGCTACAACCTGAAGGATCAGCCGGAGCACTATCAGGTTGGCGAGAGTTTCAACGGCCTGTTTAGAGGTAATCCTGGCGCTTTTTCTGAAATCGCTCAAAGTGATCTGATCCCTGGTCTGAAAAAGCCTGAAAAGCTCTTCCTCAATTTTGGTGTAACGGATCAATGTGCCCTTTTTTTGCTTCATCTTTTGCCAGACTGAAATCAGTACTTCATCCGCCTGGATATTTTCATCCCTTGATCGGACATAGGCCTGCCAAACTCCTGCCTCTTCCTTTACGAAATGTGGTCGTAACGGGCTGGGCGGTGCCCACACTTCCAGGACGGTTTTACCCTCATCCTTCCAAACTTTTGATTCAAAGCGTATTTCGGGTTTTGAATACAGCTGTGCCGCGGATTCAATCATATAATACTCCTCCTCCGATCTCACGCCGGCAATAATACCGTTATCCTTTACTCCAATGAGAAGACGGCCCCCATCGGTGTTGGCAAAAGCTACGAGCGACCGCGCGATTTTCCTGGAATCGGTTATCCCGAATTTGAAATCCTGTTGCTGATGCTCGCCTTCATTTATCAAAGCCTGTATGTAGGAGACTTTCTTCATGGTTTTCCTCGGTAAAATTGTTTAAAATTGACCAGTTTTTCACTCTCCCGAACAATATTGAT
>JAPLDV010000136.1 GCA_026391235.1 Bacteroidia bacterium
GGCTATTATTATGCCGATGGCTACCAGCAGCAGCGCAACGGGGTTAAGATTGATTCCGTTGTAGCGCCTACCATTCAAGGGATCCACGAAGGAAAGGATGAGATCCTGCTTGCTGCCCTCGATTGCATTTCAGGAACGGATAGTGAAGCAGTACAACCATTCACTGTTTCGGTTTATCCCAATCCTGCCACATCCGGTTCGGTTATGGTATCTGTAAACCTGTCGGAGAATTCGGGAATAACCCTGTCACTCATCGACCTCTCAGGAAAAATGATCCTCCAGGAAATCCGCTCCTGTCCGGCAGGAGAGCAAACCTTCGTGTTAGATCTTCAGAATGCTGCACCCGGTTTCTATCTGCTGAAAACACAAACAAGGAACGGATCAGCTGTTTCAAAACTGGCGGTGCGGTAGAGGAGGATAAAGAAAGGATGCCGGTGCGTTTCCTACCGAACCAACAATTTCGTTCGGGCAACCATTCGGTCGCTCCGGGCTTCAAGCACATATAGACCGGGTGCTGTTCCCTTGATATCAAAAGTTAAAGTTTGGTTACCGGCTGGGAATGACAAGCTGACCTCCCATATTGTCTTTCCACTGAGATCGATCAGAGACAGGGTTATGTCTGAATTCCACTCAAGTTCAAATGAAACGGTGACGACCCTCAGAGTATTGGCATTCAATCCGGCAAAAGTGCACCCGTTGGCGGCCAGCTGCTGTGGGGAGGATGGCAAAACCTGCAACCCATATTTTACGGTTTTTCATTCTGTGAATTTGAGTATATCAAGATACGTCAATAGCCACCTAAAACAAAGAGCCAGACGATTTCTTCACACAATCTTAACAAAACTTAACCTGGTCTTCATAGTATTGGCACAATGAAGATTTACCTTTGAATGACTAACAACCCATATAATGAAAACGAAAATCAGACTAATGGCTTTGGCCCTTACAGCCGGATTTGCATGTAATCCATCCTTGCAAGTTCAGGGAAAAACGGCAAATAACCTTATTGGCGGAGCAGACATGCTGTCGTTTCAGGCAAACGTCAGTATTCCGGGAACAGGGCTGTGCGCTCCGGTTGGCGGTATCACCGCTGTGTATACCGGAACGATCAATAATCTCCCCAACGGGGGGATCGTTACCCTTCATGTTCCTTTTCGCACTGATATATCGGATCTGGATACACCAATTGGAATCAGTGCGGGTGCAACGATGCTCTTATCCGAAGATCCATACGTGTCCGTGACAAGAGACTACTCGGAACAGGTAGCCTATACCATAACTTCGGCGTCCGGATCTGAAACCAAGGAATATTACGTAAATGTCATAATCGACCCGCCAAGCAATGAGAATAACCTGCTGACATTCAATATTCCGGGATCGACAAACATAACGATCGATCATTTAAGCAGGACCATCATGGCAGAGTTTGGTACTTCAACAAACTTTGGTTCCCTTGTACCGGCATGGACGATCAGTCCGATGGCACATATGTACGATGCCTCCAATGGAAATGAGATTTGCTCCGGAGTGACGGCATTGAATAGCATGACTTCCTTTACAACACTTCCCCTTGCTGCTCATTTCTTTATTGCTGCCGAAAATGTTAACCCCAATCAGCCGGTCTATCTCGAATACACCCTTACATTTTCACTGGCTGTTTCCTTAAGCGGAAATAGTCCTGTTTACCTCGGCTATCTGACTCAGTACCAGACCTCCACCATTAATTCCACCGTTACCGGGGGGACTCCGCCGTATTCTTACAAATGGTCGACAAACCAGACATCCCAATCGATCACGGTGATACCTACCCAAACTACTATTTATAGCCTTACCGTGACAGATGCTGACTATTCGACTGCTTCAGAAAAATTCACGGTTGTGGTGGAGGATATCCGTTGTGGAAATCAACTTAAAAATGTCCAATTGTGTGACCCGGGCAGTGGTAATCATCCAAAATCAAAACAATTGTGCATTAATCAGAATGCAGTTAAGGCTGCATTGAATAAAGGAGCCTATTTTGGCATCTGCAAAAAGTCAGGGGTTGTCAATGAGGAAATAATTCCGGAATCGATTGAACCGGAGCTGATCGTTTTTCCCAATCCGAACTATGGCAAGGTTAATATCGAATTGCGGGGATTGGATGAAGGACAAACGAGCATTGAGGTTCGTGATGTTCTTGGCAGAATTGTTTATCGTGATGAAGTCACTAATCCCGATGGCCCGTACTTTAAATCCATCGATCTAGACCGCGCGGGAATCTATCTGATTACGGTTAAAAGCAGTACGATGAACATTACTAAACAGCTTTCGGTTGTCAGGTAGCAAAAAATAAAACAGGTTTATCTGGTATTAACCCTCAGAACGTGAGAATAGGCGGGGGTTTTGGTTTGCTCCACTGAAAAGCGTTCCTGGGACTTTCAAACTAATGTCAGGAAGTTGGATAATTGTAATGTACCTTTAGCAAGAACGAAATTCCACCAGTGAGAGCCCATCTTCTTCTTTTCCTTTCCCTGCTGCTCTTGTCCGGCCCCCTTTCCGGCCAGGGCAACCGGGCATCGGTATTGCTTTCGGCAGCGATGTTAATAGTTATCCGGAACAGAAGGAAATGGTTGCACTGGCCATGAAAAAGCTGGAAAAATCAGGGGATAAGAATGTTTTCACCGATCTGCGCGACGGGCACAA
Organism: Bacteroidia bacterium; assembly: GCA_026391235.1. Next base: position 2,683 of record JAPLDV010000136.1, read on the forward strand.
ATACAGGTATGTAAAGATCGGGGCACAGACGTGGATGGCGGAGAATCTGGCTTATATCCCGCATGTGAATCCGAAAATGAAGCAGGAAAACGGGATCTGGGTGAATGAATATGATGGCTGGGACATTGCTGCTGCACAAGCCACTCAGAATTATAAAACCTATGGCTGCCTGTACGATTGGCCGACAGCTATGGGTCTCGATTCAACCTGGCTGGATAATACATGGAACGGATCCTCCCGGAATCGTCAGGGAATTTGCCCTCCCGGCTGGCATTTGCCAACGGATGACGAATGGAAAGAGCTGGAAAAATTCCTCGGAATGCCGGAACAGGCACTCCATATGATCAACAGTAACAGGTCAGGAAAACATTTGAATTATTCCCCTTTGCCCGAATACCCACCGGTGGGTCAATTTCTTAAAGCTGGTCAGGGTTGGAGCAAAGCCGGAACCGAAGCTGGCAGAAGCGGTTTTAATGCCTTACCGGCAGGAGTCCGGGGTCAATCGAACCTTTGCTACTTTACCAATATTGGTTATCGCGCGCATTTTTGGACCGCATCCAAAGCCTTTGCAGATTCCATACAATTTTCAGATGACCCGTGTAATCAGGTCGCATGGAGCCGTGAATTGGCAAATTACTCTGAAGATGATTACCGCCCGTTTAAGCCCATAACATTTGGCCAATCGGTGCGGTGTGTAAAGAATCAGCCTGGAACTTCAGTAAACAGGATCGTGGAAACGGTCGATCGGAAAAACGAAAAAACATTCCGGGAAATTTCCGCCATGCTGCCTGATACAGCCAGGGCATCGCCTAATTGGACAAGGTACGGTGGGAATCCTCAAATCACAGGATTTGTCTCAGGCAAGGCACCTGGAAATGCACCAAAGATTCTCTGGTCGATAAAGCGGGGTAAAGCACATGACTTATTTGCAATTTCCGATGGTAAAATTTTTCTGCCGTCCACAGATAGTTTCTTATATGCCATTGATGCTGAAACCGGCCGGGAATTATGGCGATTAAAGGCCAGTCTGCCGGTTTTTGGTAATCTTCAAATAACTGATACCTACCCAGTTCTTGCTGTAACGAAGTATGACAGCCTGTCCGAAATATTCAATATATTGTTTGTTAATTATGAATCCGGAAAAGTGATCTGGGAGAGCGAATCGGGAGTTTTTCATCGTGATGCCATCAATTCAGATGGAGTATTCTTTTACACGACAAATAACAACAGGGTTTTGGCTATTGATATTAAGACAAAGGAGGTGATTTGGGAAAAGACCATTGCCAATAGCCAGGCCGATGATTTTTTGGCAACTCCCGGACTATTTATTTACACGGGAGCAAATCTGACCCCGGCGGGAGAATTGGCGGAAGGGTTGTCGATATTCATGATTGCTGCAGACTCAAGAACAGGAACCGAGAAGTGGAAATTCACCAACCGGGCACCCTTTTACGCTAGTCCTGCCATTGCCGGCAACAGGGTCTTTCAGGGATTTGAGGATCAGTATCTTTATTCTATCGATCTGGAAACCGGGAAAAAAGTGTGGAAGGTTTTTATGGATGGAAATTTATGGGATAGTCCGGCAGTTGGTTATAACATGGTATACATCGGGAGCCGTAATGATTTCTTTTATGCTCTTGACGCTGCATCCGGCAGGTTGATCTGGAAGAAAAAGTATCCCTGCATCGGTAACCGTACCCATCCGGTAATTGCCGACAGCCTCGTTGTTTTTGGCGGGCGTGATTCCTGTCTCTATGCGGTGGATGCATTTACCGGAAAGGATCTGTGGAAATATAAGTTGCCGGGAATGCTGCCTTTTGCCTTGCCCAGGGGCAATCACAAACAAAACATACCGACGCCGATTATGCTGCATATCCCCACTGGATGACCATGATGCAGGATCCACAAGGCAATTTCTACGAAACCCAAAAAGCATTTAACCTGTATTGGAAAGATCGCAAGATTCCGCAAGAGGGATCCGGTTATAGCTTATTCAAGCGTTGGGAGTATCTGTGGCGATCCAGCGTCAACCCGGATGGTTCCTATCCCGAGCCGGACCATGTTTATAAAGAATATAACAAATATGCCGGAAGCCACCCTCAGGATGGCCGATTGAAAACCGGAGCCGGGGCATGGCGGGAACTGGGCCCAAAATCACGTTTTGCCGAAAGCAATTATAATTCCGGTTTAGGCCGGCTGAATGCTATCGCTTTTCATCCCACGGATACTGCAACAATCTATGCCGGAGCGCCAACAAGCGGTTTCTGGATCACCCGAAACGGAGGCCGGAATTGGATCACCTCAACAGATAATCAACCTATTTGCGGAGTTTCAGCAATCCTGGTAGATCCTGTCAATCCCGAGGTCATTCTGATTGGGACAGGCGACCGGGATCATGGCTTGTCATTCAACGGAATGGGGGTATTCCGTAGTATTGATGGCGGCCTTTCCTGGGAACCCTTTAATAAAGGAATGGGAAATGTGAATGTTGGAATGTTTGCACGTTCGGCCGGCGATCCACGGATCATCCTCGCTGCAGCAAATAGCGGAATATTTAAGACCGTGGATGGGGGTGAAAATTGGGTGAAAACATCACCGCATTCTGCGAATTTCACTGACATCAAGTTCAAGCCGGGAAGTTCCACCATCGCCTATGCCACATCACCCAGAGGTTTTTACCGGTCGGAAAACGCAGGTGACACCTGGTCCCTGGTTCCGGCGAACAGCGGGTATCTGGTAGGTACGCGAATGGTCATTGGAGTAACCCCAGCCAATGATAGCCTGGTTTACCTGATCAGCGGACAAGAGTTTCCCGACAAATTTCTGGGTTGCTTTCTGTCCCGCGATTTTGGCCGGTCGTTTACCCTTCAAGGTTCATCCCCGAATATTTTGGGTGTTCTATCAGACGGCAGCGATGCTACGAATCAGGCTAGCTATGACCTTTGTGTACAGGTTGATTCAAGGAATCCAATGGTACTTCTTGTCGGTGGAATTTAT
>JAPLDV010000663.1 GCA_026391235.1 Bacteroidia bacterium
GGGGAGGTCGAAATTATGGGGGTTCCAGCCAACAGTTGGCTCGGTGTTCCTTTGATGGTTGACGACCGGGTAGTGGGGATACTCATGGTGCAGAGTTATAAATCGAATGTGATTTATGATCAATCGGATCTGCAATTGCTGGAATATGTCAGTGAACACCTGGCCTTGGCAATCGATCGTTATGACGTGCAATCCAGGCTGATCAAAGCCAAAGATCAGGCCGAGGAGAGCGATCGGTTAAAATCAGCTTTTTTATCAAACCTTTCGCATGAGATCCGCACCCCAATGAATGCCATTGTAGGTTTTATGGACATGATAGCGGAATCTGACATCACTGATTTACAGCGTCAACAATATACCTCACGCGTTCTGCAAAATGGTCACCGGCTTTTGACTACTTTGAGCAAGATGATAGAATTGGCAAAACTTCAGGCTCATCAAATGCCTTTCGATATTCAGGATCTGGAAGTCAGACAGATGTTTTCTATGTTGAGAGACGAAATCAATCCGATAATAAGCTTATTTGAGAAAGCGGGTTTGGAGGTTCACTTCGTTTGTGATCCTAAAACAGAAAAAATGTCCTTTTTGGCTGACCCTACCCGTTTTAAGCAGTTGATGCTTTGCCTGGCCGAGAATGCAGTCAAATTCACTGATCATGGGTACATGGAAATAGGATGCCGGAAATACGATCAGAAGCAATTATTGTTCTGGGTTAAGGATTCGGGTATTGGTATGAATAATAGCGAGTTAGAACATATTTTTGAATGGTTCATCAAAGGTCAGAAGGCCAGTGAAGATCTTTACCAGGGCACCGGATTAGGTTTGACAATTACCAAACTGATCGTTGAATTTATGAATGGACAGATTTGGGCTGAATCTGAGGCTGGCAGAGGCTCTTGTTTCTATTTTACGCTACCCGCAGTTATGACTGAATCTCTCAAAATGGTACCCATTACAATGGATCACCAGGATTCCTACGAAATCGAACATTCGGTTCATGCTGTCTGATTAAAATCAGTAGTCCTAATCTGATTTTTGTCATCTCTTTTACTAATAAACGTCATGTTTGCCTTTTTTCTTTTGTTATAATTTTAACAAATGAAATAAGTGCCTGATTATTATAGAGAATAGCACAAAAATTGAATTTAAAGTAAAACAAAAATGGCTGATGTTCAACAGATTATTAATGATGTTACCAAGGTTTACGGCAAGGAACGAAAGGCATTGATGCCGATTCTTCAAGCCGTTGTAAAAACTAAAAATTACCTGGATGACCAAGATCTTATTTCCATTTCAAAGGCTTTGGATCTTTCCGCTGCCGATGTATTCGGGACTGCTAGTTTTTATACTTTTCTGGATACAGTTCCCCGCGGAAAAAATGTAATTCGGGTTTGTAAAACAATCTCGTGCCACATGGCTGGTAAGGATGAAATTTTACATGCCATCGAAAAAACTTTGAATATCAAAACCGGGGAAACAACGGTAGATAAGAAATTCACCCTTCTGACGGCCAATTGCCTTGGGTGGTGCCATAAGGGTCCGGTCATGCTGATCAATGATAAGATTTTCCCGGAACTTACTGCAGAGAAGGCAATAGAGATTCTGCATAATTACCGGGAAGAAGAATAATTTACTGCAACCAATCGCAATAGAAAAAAAATGGAAAATTCAAGACCTAAACGGGTTGATATCATATTCCTGATGGCAGGAATAGATCCTTTAAAAGTTGTGGAGACGACTTTAAAGAAAAGTCCTGATGAAATAATCCTTGAAATGATTGATTCTGGATTAAAGGGCCGGGGAGGTGCCGGTTTTCCGACAGGTTTGAAATGGAAGTTTACCCGGAACGAGGATAGCTATGATAAATATGTTATTTGCAATGCCGATGAGGGAGAGCCAGGAACCTTTAAGGATCGTGAGATTTTGGACCGCGTTCCTGAAAAGGTGTTTGCCGGGCTGGCCATATGCGGTTATACTATAGGTGCACGTGAGGGATTTATTTATTTAAGGGGGGAGTATAATTTCCTTCTCCCTGCTTTAAATGCAAAGCTCCAGTTATTTAATGCCGGAATTAAAAAACTCGGATTGGACTTTACTATCCAGATGCGTTCAGGGAGCGGGGCCTATATATGCGGAGAAGAAAGTGCTTTGTTTGAATCGATGGAAGGAAAACGTGGAGAGCCGCGAAATAAACCTCCATATCCTACAGTGGCCGGATACTTGGGAAAGCCTACAGCAATAAATAATGTTGAAACTCTTGTTTACGCATTCATGATTGCTCGAATCGGAGCTGAGAAATTTAAGGAAATGGGAACTAAAGATTCGAGAGGATCAAAGGTTTTCTCCATTTCAGGGGACACTCCAAAAGCTGGTATTTCTGAACTGGAGCTGGGTATGACTGTTCAGCAGTTTGTCGACGAATTTGGAGATGGGGATACAAAGGCAGTGCAGGTAGGAGGGGCTTCAGGCGGGTGTGTACCCAGAAAGATGTTCAAGGAAACAATCATTGGTTATGAAGGAATCCCAACCGGAGGTTCCATGATGCTTTTCAATAGCAGCCGGTCGATGTATAATGTTTTACATGATTACCTGGAATTCTTCACAGAGGAATCCTGCGGACAATGTACACCTTGCAGGGTCGGTTGCCAGCAATTATTAAAAGGGATTGAGGCCGTAAAACGTGGAGAGAAAGGACCGGGTTACCTGGATGATCTGAAGAAGCTGGCAAGGACAATGAAAGTTGCCGCTAAATGCGGACTTGGCCAGTCGGTTGCTAATCCCTTCGTATCCATTGTATCCAATTTCAAAGAAGAAATTATTTATTAAGCCAAAATCGGAAGTATCATGAGTAAATATTTGGTAAACCTTTCAGTTAATGATATTCCGGTTTCGGTGCCGGAAGGAACGACCATTCTCGCTGCTGCAAAGAAACTGGATTTCAAGATCCCAACCTTGTGCTACCACGAAGACCTTTGTGTGGCTGGTAATTGCAGGGTTTGTGTTGTTGAACAGGTTGGAGGAAAAGTTTTGGTTGCAGCTTGTGCAACGCCTGTATCTGAAGGTATGCAGATCCATACAAACAGTAAAACCGTTAGAACGGCACGTAAAACGATCATCGAACTTTTATTGTCCGAGCACAACGCCGACTGCACCAAGTGCTATAAAAATGGAAGTTGTGAATTGCAGAGTCTGGCACATGAATACCGTGTTGGAGATCATGTTTTCATTGATCTCGTTAATGGCAAACGAAGGGATATTGATGATCTTTCCCCATCCATCATTAAGGATAACAGTAAGTGTATCAGATGCCAGCGGTGTGTCAGAACCTGCGATGAACTTCAGGGAGTATCGGCTCTCGCTGTTGCCTTCAAGGGAGACCATCAGAGAATATCAACCTTTCTGAATCGTCCGCTGGTTGAGGTGGTTTGTACCAATTGCGGCCAGTGTGTAAACCGCTGTCCGGTTGGAGCCTTGATTGAAAAACCCTATGTCGAAGAGGTCTGGGATGCTATTAATAACCCGAACAAGCATGTCGTGGTTCAAACTGCACCAGCCGTGCGTGTGGCGATTGGTGAAGATCTTGGATATAATCCAGGAGAGAGACTTACCGGTAAGATGGTCACGGCTCTGAAAAGGCTTGGGTTTGATTCGGTTATGGACACCGATTTTACTGCGGATCTGACAATTCTCGAGGAAGGAACTGAGTTGCTAACACGTCTTAAGAGAGCTATTGTTGACAAAGATGACAGGGCAGCTTTGCCAATGACAACTTCTTGTTCACCTGGATGGATCAAGTTTATTGAACATACATTCCCGGAGTATCTTCCGAACGTTTCAACCTGTAAATCTCCGCAGCAAATGTTTGGGGCACTGGCAAAGACCTATTATGCTCAGAAAAAGGGACTGAAAGCTCAGGATATTTGCGTCGTGTCAATCATGCCTTGTACAGCAAAAAAATATGAGGCCAATCGTCCGGAAATGCGGTCGAGCGGTTATAAGGATGTAGATTTTGTGCTGACTACCAGGGAACTGGGGATGATGATTAAACAAGCTGGTATAAATTTCCAGAACCTCGAGGATTCACCATACGACAGGATTATGGGAGAGTCTACCGGAGCAGCAGTTATCTTCGGAGCTACCGGTGGTGTTATGGAAGCAGCGTTGAGAACTGTTTACGAAGTGGTTACCGGCAGGGAAGTGCCTTTCAACAACCTGAATATCCTGCCAGTTCGCGGTATGGAAGGAGTAAAAGAGGCTAAAGTGAAAATAGAAGGCTGTTTACCGGAATGGAAATTCCTGGATGGTATTGAAGTTTCGTGTGCGGTGGCACATAGTCTGGCTAATGCACGGAAACTCATGCAAGCGGTTAAGGATGGCCGGGCGCATTATCATTTCATCGAGGTTATGGCCTGTCCGGGTGGTTGTCTGGGTGGCGGAGGTCAGCCAATTCCTACCAATGAAGAAATCAGAGCTAAAAGAGCTGCAGCCATTTATGAAGAAGATGAAGGGCTGCCGCTTCGCAAATCCCATGAAAATCCGGAAGTGAAAATGATCTATGAAGAATTCCTTGGAGCCCCCAATAGTCATAAGTCTCATAGCTTGTTGCATACCCACTATCTGGCAAGAAAGAGGTATTAGTAAAAAGTGAATACCTGAAAACACGGAAGGGAGACTATACATGATTTAGTCTCCCTTTTTAATGTTTGGAGATAGTCTGTTACATATTTGGCTGTAAAAATGAAAGAAATCATTTGCTGGTATGATAAAGCCTTTTATCTTTGTGTGTGAATATTATAACAATGTGAATTAAATAACATATCATGATTAAGATTGCTTCATCAACTGCTTTAACGAAGCTTCGGGAAGAGCTTCAATCGAAGATAAATCTTAGTGAATCAGGTAATTCCATTGAAAAAATCGTACAGGTAAAGGTGGCAATGGCCACATGCGGTATTGCCTCAGGCGCTCGTGAGGTGATGACTTTCTTTCAGGAGGAATTGGGAAAGCGCCGGATTGAGGCTTTAGTAACCCAGACCGGATGCATGAGTTATTGCTATGCTGAACCTACGGTGGAGGTTACATTGCCCGGAAAGGAACCGGTTGTTTTTGGTTGGGTAAATAGCAGGAAGGCCGATGAGATCATCGAGAAATACATCAAAAACGGTGAATTGGTTGATGGTGTTATCCAGGTGAACTACCAAACCATTGAAGAACAACAGAATGGACTGGATGGGATGGTACCCGGAAAAAAGCAGATCCGAATTGCCCTGAGAAATTGCGGGATGATAAATCCGGAAGACATCAACGAGGCATTAACACGACAAGCCTATTCAGCACTAGCAGTTGTATTGACTGAAATGGTTCCTGAGCAGGTAATCGGGATCATTAAAAGCTCGGGACTCAGGGGACGTGGAGGAGGGGGATTCTCAACCGGTTTGAAATGGGAAATAACCGCTAAAAGCCAGTCGGATCAAAAGTATGTGGTATGCAATGCTGATGAGGGAGACCCGGGAGCATTCATGGACCGGTCGATCCTTGAAGGAGATCCGCATACGGTAATTGAAGCCATGGCTATCAACGGGTTTTGCACCGGCGCCGATAAAGGTTTGATATATATCCGAGCCGAATATCCACTTGCAATAGAAAGGCTCAAGATTGCCATAAAACAGGCCCGGGAATCCGGTTTGCTGGGGAAAGATATCTTCGGCACCGGTTTTAATTTCGATATAGAACTGCGATATGGTGCCGGTGCTTTTGTGTGCGGAGAAGAAACCGCATTGATTCATTCCATGGAAGGAGAGCGCGGAGAACCAACCTTTAAACCACCTTTCCCATCAGAAGAGGGATTTCTTGGTAAACCAACCAACGTCAATAATGTCGAAACTTACGCCAGTATTTCTCCAATACTATTAAAAGGGGCGGACTGGTTCAGCTCAATCGGTACAGAAAAATCCAAAGGTACAAAGGTCTTCGCCCTGGCTGGAAAAGTGAACAATGTAGGCTTGGTGGAAGTGCCAATGGGAACTACTTTACGGGAAGTTATTTTTGAAATTGGCGGTGGTATCAGGGAAGGAAAAAAATTCAAGGCAGTACAAACCGGAGGTCCTTCAGGCGGATGCTTAACCGAAAAACACCTTGATATTCCGATCGATTATGACAACCTAATAGCATCTGGTTCTATGATGGGATCGGGAGGCATGATAATCGTGGATGAAGATGATTGCATGGTTTCAATGGCAAAATACTATCTGGATTTTACTGTTGAAGAATCATGCGGCAAATGCTCACCGTGCCGTATCGGGAATAAGCGGCTATATGAGATCCTTGAAACCATTACAAAAGGAAAGGGAACTGTCGAGGATCTTGACCGGCTCAGAAATCTCAGTGAAGTTATAAAGGATACTTCATTGTGCGGTTTAGGGCAAACATCACCGAACCCGGTATTGTCGACACTGGACAATTTCATGGAAGAATATGAAGCTCATGTGATCGCTCATAAGTGCCCGGCCGGACAATGCCGTGATTTAATGACTTATTGGATTGATGCCGAAAATTGTGTGGGTTGTACGGCTTGCGCGCGAGTTTGCCCGGTAGGCGTAATTAGCGGTGAGCGCAAGGAAGTTCATGCTATTGATGCCGAAAATTGCATCAAATGCGGAGCTTGTTTGGAGAAATGTAAGTTTAACGCAGTGTTTGTGTCTTAAGTTCTGATTATCAATAGCTATGGATATAATAAATTTGATTATCGATAATAAGCCTGTGCAGGTGGATCCTGGTACCAGTCTGCTGAAGGCAGCCGGACAGGCGGGAATTAAAATACCCACCCTCTGCTATCTGCATCTTGAAGATCTGAATATCGAGAATAAGCCCGGCGGGTGCCGGATTTGTGTGGTTGAAGTTAAAGGCCGGAAAAACCTGGCTCCCTCGTGTGCTACCCAGTGCCAGGATGGCATGGTGGTCAGAACTAACACAATGCGTGTCCTGAATGCACGGAAAACAGTTATGGAACTGATCCTGTCGGACCACCCTTTTGATTGTCTTATCTGCGCGAAAAGCGGAACCTGCGATCTGCAAAAGACCGCTCAGGATCTG
>JAPLDV010000078.1 GCA_026391235.1 Bacteroidia bacterium
CAAGGTTTTCTGACAGGCTGAACCCTCGAAAAGCAAATAGCGATAATCAAAACTGTAGGCAGTGGCATCCGGGATTTCTTTATTATCAATGGCGCTTTCAATAAATTTTCGGTTTAACATGGCTGATTTTTTCAACGATGGATTATTGTTATCTTAGTAACATTCAACTCAGGACTCTTCACGTAATTATCCGGACTCTCCCCCGATTCGGATAACAAACAGAATCGACATGAAATCAATATATTACAGACCCTTCCCCCTTGTTTTCTCTTTGGGTTTATTTCTTTTCCTTACTTATCAATCGGTTGGCCAGGTACCGACAACCAAATCGGGATCAGTTTTAGAACTAAAAATCCTGCGCGGTCGAACGCAGGATGTTCATCTTAATAATACCCGGGGCAGCCTGCAATGGCAACAATCAGAGGATGGGATCAACTGGCACAGTTGGGCCGGCAAAACTGAAATCAGTATTTCGGTTACGGTAAATGACGATCTGTATCTTCGGTGCGCCATCCGGGAAGCCAATTGTGATCCCGTTTACAGTGATGTATTAAAATTGGTACCCATGGATCCCCCAACAGTCACAACCTTCACAATCTCCTTCATTACAAGCACTACAGCAATAGGTGGAGGTTACGTCACCAGTGATGGAAACGCAACCGTTACAACCCGTGGCATTTGCTGGTCCACTTCACAGAACCCCACCACTGCCGGCAGCAAGACATCCGATGGCACGGGGACGGGGGCATTTACCAGCAGCCTGACCGGGTTGATGCCCGGTACCAATTATTATGTCAGAGCCTATGCAATTAATATTGCGGGTATTACTTATGGCGGGCAGATTAGTTTTAAAACAGACCCGGGCATCGCTATGCCAGCAGTCATCACTTCTGCAATAACTAAAATAACTGAATACTTTGCGAATGGAGGAGGGTATGTTACGGCCGATGGCGGAACACCTGTCATCACGCAAGGCATCTGCTGGAGTAAAAGTCCAAATCCGACAACAGCTGATTTCAATTCTACAGCTGGTTTGGGCACAGGTTTTTTTACAATTAGTCTACTCAATTTAACACCCGAAACAGTTTATTACGTGAAGGCCTTTGCTGTAAACAGGGCAGGAACCGGTTACGGATCTGTCGTAGGTTTTAAAACAAAGGGTGGAGACGTTGAAACCGGTAGCTTTATTGACTTTAGGGATTATCATGTGTACAATTGGATCAAAATCGGCAGCCAGGTTTGGATGGCTGATAATCTGGCTTACCTGCCCGGTGTCGGTCCGTCAACCAGTGGCTCAGAAATCCTGCCCCATTATTATGTGCAAGGATATGAAGGCAATAGCGTGACTGATGCCAGATTGGAAAATAATTACCAAACCTATGGGGTCCTGTATAATTGGCCCGCTGCGATGAACGGGGTCGCAGGCAGCAACCAAAATCCCAGCGGCGTTCAAGGTATCTGTCCGGATGACTGGCACCTTCCTTCCAATTCAGAAGTCGATGTATTGTTAGACTATCTGGGAAATCTGTCGGGATTTAAGATGAAAACCATTTATAGCTGGAATGGTGATGGAAATGGCGATAATTCGAGCGGTTTCACTGGCCTGCCAGGGGGATACCGTGATTTTAGGGGATTTTTCTGGAGTCTGGGCGACTATGGAAATTTCTGGACTACTTCAGCCGAAGATGCCCTAAAAGCATACAGATACAGGTTAAATTTCACCAATGATGCCGTTTGGCGGGATAACTGGATGAAGGAGGGCGGATATTCCGTCCGTTGTATTAAGAATTGAAGCCTGCTGCATAAAGTAATTTGAATATTTCACTGCATGACACCAAGAGAAAGAATACTAACCATTCTTCAAGGAGAGCAGCCCGATCAGGTGCCCTGGTTCGGCGATCTGGATTACTGGGCAAATTCTTTAATCAGAAGAGGGTTGAAACCGGAAGGCTTTATTTCATCCGATAATTATATCCGATGGCACCGTGAATTGGGTGTTGGATTTTATCTTCAGGGATACTTCCCTTTCCGGCAGATTATCAGTAATTGCCAGGTAAAAGAATGGAACGAGGGATATAGACGTTATAAAGAAATCAAGACTCCTGTTGGTTCTGTTCGCGAA
>JAPLDV010000324.1 GCA_026391235.1 Bacteroidia bacterium
GAGCACCAGTCGTATTTCAGGAAATCGAATCCCCAGCTAACATATTGTTTAACATCTTGTTCTTCATAACCATAGGCGCTCACATGACCGGCACAGGTGGTGGTTCCTGGGGAAGTATAGGTTCCGGCTTTGAGTCCTTTGGAATGGATATAACCGGTCATGGCTTTCATGTCCGGGAAACGCTTATTGATATTGATATTCCCCGCTGAATTTCTCGGTTCACCGTTGAGCTCCGGATCTTTGGAACCCGGTTTCACCGACCAGCAATCATCGATGTTTATATACATATAGCCGTGGTCGATCATGCCGGTGGTTACCATGGCATCGGCTGAGGCACGCATAATGTTGTCGGTAACGTGGTTTTCCCAAACGTACCAGCTGTTCCAGCCCATCTGAGGGGTCAGTCCGAGCGTATTTCCGCAAACGATTTTGAAAGTCCGCTCTGCGGTTCCGAGAGTATTGGATACCCTGAAGGTAGTTAGATATTCGCCTGCCACATGGATTGACCCGGAGATGACACCGGTGTCAGGATTCACTGTAAGGCCAAACGGCAGATTTAATACTTCATATTTCATCGGTTTGTTCCCGGTGGCAGGGATTTTGAACAGGAACGGGCTGCCTGGCCTGACGCCAAAGATTTTCGTTCCGTTGATCCGGGGTTTCGGACCGGGTTTGGGTGTCAGGATGATTGCCTGCTCAACGGGTGGTATCCAGGTGGATAGCTCTTTGCCGGTTACCGATTTATCCAACATAGCACTTCCCCAGCCCTGGCGGGTACCGGAGAGGTCGAGGGAAGAAAGGCGGAGCGTTTCATTCTTGTTTCCGGTGCAGGAAGCAATGACGAGCATCAGTGCAATTACTGATAACAGCGTTGGGATTTTGGTTTTCGGTGACATACTGGAGAATGTTTAATTCAGTTTCTTGGTGATAAAGTTACACAGAGTTACACAGAGAACCACAGAGGGCACAGAGAAAAAAAAGAAGACGGAAAGACGGCTGAAAGATTGGAATGCATTTTTCAAATGGAAAATTTTAAATTGATAAGTGTTTGAGATTTGTATGAAGGCAAGATGGATTCTCTGATCATAGAATCCATCTGATTTCCAAGAAGTTATTTATTCAGGTAGAAGTACCTGATCCGGCAAGCGGTTCCGGTGCTGCCGGGATTTTTCTCAGCGGTGAGCCGGATCTCAAGTGTGTGTTTGCCGGGTTTTAAGTCATCTTTTAGCGTAAAAAACCAGGGCAGATGCAACGATTGGCTCCATGAAGTGAAGAGATCTTTCTTTTGCCAGGATGAACCATCAATCCGATATTCAATGATTCCTGCATCAGGACCCGATGCAACGGCTATTCCAACAGCTCTTCCGTTAAATTTGTAAACCAGTATTTTACCCGGTACCTCTCCGATCAGCATCGTAACATCTGCATAATCTGCCCGGGTACCCTTCTGGTCCGAAGGCTTCCAATCCGGATCGATTCTCCATGCCTTGTTGATTGCCGCTTCCTTAACCGGAACCAAACACCCGGAATCATAACAATTATCATCAACCTTCATAACGCTCTTAATGCTCTTAAAGTTCTTTTCGTTAATAACGCTTTTTTCGATCAGTGCCTTGATCGACCGGAAATAAATTGTTTGCCCGAACGGCGACGGGTGAAGGTCCCTGAAATCTCCTTCCCAGGAGAATTCACCTGCATCAATCCGATCGGTCACCTCTTTGGCCAGGTTGATTGACGGGATGTTGTATTGTTTGGCGACCAATTCATGGTTCAAAATTTCCTGCGGAGTGATTCCATGATGATAGTCTTCAATCTTATCGGGATCAACAAAATACATAAACACGAT
>JAPLDV010000205.1 GCA_026391235.1 Bacteroidia bacterium
TGCCTCCGTAGAGACGCATATATGCGTCTCTACACCAGTCCCTGTGCCATCATGGCATCGGCCAGTTTAACGAAGCCGCCGATATTGGCGCCGTTGACATAGTTGATGAATCCATCTTTTTCCGTACCATATTTTTGGCAGGTTTTATGGATATTGATCATGATAGTATGTAACCGGGCATCAACCTCCTCGCGGGTCCAGCTCAGTCGCATCGAGTTTTGCGACATCTCAAGTCCTGATGTGGCCACCCCGCCGGCATTGGCAGCTTTACCCGGGCCGTAGAGGATTTTAGCAGCCAGGAAAACTTCAACGGCTTCCGGAGTGGATGGCATGTTGGCTCCTTCGGAAACGCAGATACAGCCATTTATAACCAGGGTGCGGGCTTCCTCGTCATTTACTTCATTCTGGGTAGCACATGGCAGGGCGATATCAACTTTTACTCCCCACGGGCGCTGGCCTTCATGATATTCGCAGTTGAATTTATCGGCATAATCGCTTATCCGGCCGCGACGAACATTTTTTAGTTCCATCGCCCAGGCCAGTTTTTCAGCAGTAATACCCTTCGGATCGTGAACAAAACCATTAGAATCGGAAAGTGTTACTACTTTGGCTCCAATTTCGGTAGCTTTTTGGCATGCATACTGAGCCACGTTTCCTGAACCGGAAACCGATACGGTTTTTCCTTGGAAACTATCGCCGCGGGTGGCCAGCATTTCCTGCGCAAAATAAACGCATCCGTAACCGGTAGCTTCCGGACGTATCAGGCTGCCGCCCCATTCGAGACCTTTGCCGGTTAGAACACCTGTAAATTCGTTCCTCAGCCTTTTATATTGTCCAAACAGAAAACCGATCTCACGACCGCCAACGCCGATGTCACCTGCCGGTACATCGGTATTGGGTCCGATATGCCGGGCAAGTTCGGTCATGAAACTCTGGCAAAACCGCATCACTTCTGAGTCGGATTTTCCTTTCGGGTCGAAATCCGATCCCCCTTTTCCACCTCCCATCGGCAGGGTGGTTAATGAGTTTTTGAACACCTGCTCGAAAGCCAGGAATTTCAGAATACCGAGGTTAACGGTCGGGTGAAAGCGTAAGCCGCCTTTGTATGGCCCGATTGCACTGTTCATCTCGATGCGATAGCCTCTGTTTATCTGGATTTCGCCCTTGTCATCCTGCCAGGGAACACGGAACATTAATACTCTTTCAGGTTCAGCAATGCGTTCCAGAATTTTTGCATGCTTGTACTTCGGGTTTTCTTCAATAAAGGGAATCAGTGATTCCGAAACTTCCAGGACAGCCTGGTGGAATTCTACTTCGCTCGGGTTCTTGGCAATTATTTTTGCCATGAATTTTTCTACTCGTGGATCCATTCTTTTAAGATTTTTAAGATTTACTCAATGGTTTTAGTGCCCAAAATTTAGTGGATTTTTAAATAGAAAAATACGATTTTGAAAATATTTTCCTTAAATTAATTATCGGTACGGGCATAAAGTTTACCAGGCATTGCTTGGATTAATCCCTTGAATTCCAGACTTAAAAGAAGAAAAGAAACCCGTTGAACCGGAAACTCTGCCAACCGGCAGATATGGTCGACCGACAAAGGCGGCCCCAACAACAATTTAAAGATGGTCATTTCATCAGGATCGAGCTGTTCAAACAGCATGGGCTCTGAGGGGAGTTTCTTTGCCGGATCCTGGTTCCAGTCCAAAAGGTATTCAATATCTGCGGCACTCTCCACCAATGAAGCCTGATTGGTACGGATCAGGTAGTTACAACCTTTCGACATGAGATCGTCGGGCCGGCCGGGTACAACCAGTACGTCACGGTCATAAGAATTGGCCATCTCGGCGGTAGCCATGGCCCCTCCTTTAATGCCGGATTCAATCACCAGTGTAGCTTCCGTGAGGCCGGCAATGATCCGGTTACGGCGAATGAAATTCTTAGGCTCTGGCAAGTTGTAACTGAAAAAATCGGAAATCAGCCCACCCTGTTCAGTAATTCTATTTGCGATTTGCCGGTGGACGGCTGGATACATGGTGTGAAACCCATGACCCAGAACGGCAATTGTTTTTAAGCCTGATTCCAGTGCGGTTATATGGGCTTGTATATCAATTCCATAAGCCAGGCCAGATGTGATTACCACCGGATGGCCTTTCTCCGCTAACCCCTTGATCAGGTCGCGGGTGATCTGTTTTCCCCGCGTTGTGGGGTTGCGGGTGCCTACCACACTGAGCATGCGGAAGCCTTGCTCCGGAAGTTCACCTCGCAGGAAAATGACAATTGGTGCATCCGGGCATTGGGCCAGCCGGGCCGGATAATCTTCATCGAACAGAAAACGGCATTGCAAACGCTCCTTTTCTAAAAAGCGGATCTCCTCTTCAGCCCGCCTGAGTGTTTCGAAATGAAGTAACCGGTCAGCCAGAAGTGTTCCGATCCCATGTATCGACATCAGATCGCGGCGTTTGAGCCTGAAAATCTCTTCTGCAGTTGAGCATCGCGCCATAAGCGCCCGTGCAATATTGGCCCCGATACCCGGTATCAGTGCCAATGCCAGTTTTGGTATAAGTGTATTTGCATCCATATATTGGTTATAGATGCAATCTCAATGACTAAATGGAGGAATTGATCAGATAGACGGATAATTTTTTTCTTTTTCAGGGATGTAGCTGTTTCCCGTTGGCGATAGTGGATAATACCTTATTGAATTTCAGGCTTCGATTTTCCGACCGCTTTTTTTGGGCGAGATAGCCGGCTTGCCGGAATCCTCCCTGGTAATATCTCTGAAACCACGGCAATGCAGTAAAGAGAGCATCGACCGGAGATGTTGCGGCAGCAATATAAAAGCCAAGGCCAACAAACAATCCGGAAAGTAAAAATGAATTGATGCCCGTCCATATTTCTCCTGAATAGATCTGACCGGTGCCCGGGATAATAATGCTTAACCAGGATGCCAGCTTTGGATTTGGACGGAGGAAATGTCTGGTATCGGCAAATATCTCCCGGATCTTTTGTTGACTCAGGGAATCTTCGGCAGCCTTTTCAAAGTACATGCCGGCCTTTTTAAAATCCTCGAGCCCAAACCAGGTCATGCCGAAGTAAAAGTTGCGCTTCTTTTCAAAGTCCTTGCTCAGTACTTCATCCAGACGGAGCAGCTCTATCAAAGCAAAATTATAATTACGGCTTCTCAGGTAACAGGCAGATTTCCGGAACAGCACCTCTTTTTTTAAACTGTCGTTGGTTTGGGCAAAGTAGCTGTGATCGTAAAATTCCAGTGCTTTATCCAGATCGCCATCGGAAATAAAGCAGTCCGCGATACGGCTAAGGATCTCCGCATCCACGGATCTGTTAAAGAAAGCGGTTCTTTGGTAAGCAGGTGAGGCTTCATCCAGGTTGCCTGCCGAATACAGGCTGTCGGCATAGGCGCGTGTTTCGTCAACCGTTTGAGCTGGCGCGAAAGCCGCAAAAATAACCAGGCTAACGAGTAAATAATATATCTTCAGTTTCATGCCTGATCCGATCGACTTGGTTTGAATTATAGGTCTTTGCTGATTTCCAGGAGCCAAAGAGATTAGCTGAATAGAAACCGATTGCCAGGCTGCCGAAAATCCATCCGGTGACACTGTTGATACCATTTTTTGAAAACCCCCGGTACGATTGCCAGGCATTAGTGGCCACAAACAGAAACGACACAAACCCGTCCTTCCAGTCGCGCGAATAGATTTTTCCAAGTCCCGGAACCAGCGTTGAAAGAGCTAAGGAGGCAGCTGGACTTTTCCGGTGCACGTTTTCTGATTTGGCATAAAGGTCCAGGAGCCGGGCATCAGTGACGATAGCTAAGGATGATTCCCGGGCTTTCCCGGTCCGGCTGTTCCACTTTCCTTCCAGGAGCCATGCTCCAAGCTCATAATCTGATTTTTCGGCATGGGTTAGTCCTGCCGACCGTGCGATGACTGAATGGAACGATGGGTAATCTCCCTGTACCAGAGTGAGTTGAATCGCTTCCAGGGAGAAAGGACGTGACAGCGATCCGGCGGGATACCAACGTGTTAACTTCTTCCAGGCCTCACCCGGTTTTTGGCTAAGCCGGTAGGATTTTAAAAGGTTCAGACGTGCAAGTGTATCTCCCGGACTAAAAAAAAGAACGCGTTCCCATTCAGTGGTGGCCAGTTGAAACTGGTGCGATTGCATCAGGTATTGGGCAAATTCCCGGGAATGTGGTTCATCAAAGATATTCTGGCACTTAAGGGTACCGGGCAGCAGCAGAAGCAGCAGCAGAGGCAGTTGTAGTTGTTGTTGCAGGGTGAGCAGGTCAATGGCGAATCTTTTCAACCGGGTCATAATATCGCTGGCTTGGTTCATGAATCTGGTATTTCTCAGGACTGATGCCGTTGCAGCGGGTTAAGCGGTCGATCGCATCAAGAACGCCGATAAGGCCGTTGGTTTGAATTGTATTGAGTGCATAAACGGAGCAACTTGGATAAAAGGTGCATTTTGCTCCGTCCTGCGATGAAATAAAGGTTTTGTAAAAGACAAATCCTCCTGTCAGGATCAGCCGGAATTCGTTGGCAGGATCAACCTTCAGGGAATGATCGGGTTTGCTTTCAGCTGGCTTGAACAGTTTGCTGAAACTCCTCACTTCATCAGGTGTTTGGGCATGCAGGATACAGGTGAAGGCCTGAAGTATTATAAAAATACTTGTTATCGTTCTCAATTTCATCAATCATAACATTTTTAATTGTTGTTAACCGGTAGCTGGTTTCTTGTTCAACCCTTTGAGCTGGTTCCATGGGGACATAAATCATTCAGATATTCTTCCAGTTTGCGGGTGGTTTCCTTTCCAAAAAGGGAGATGGAAACCGGTGGATAGGATGCATCTTCTCCGTTGATGCTTTCATGTAAAATCAATTCCTTTCTGAGCCCGAACAAAATTGTTTTAACCTCAAATTTCAACAGTTTATCAAATGAGATATCGATACGTTTGAAATTGGAAGTCATGGGGCTGAGCGGGTAATACAAAACGGTAATCGTGTCATTGCTGAACCGGAACCTGACAGATTTGAGTTTCAGAACGACCGTTATGCTCCAGCCCATGAGCATCAGGATTCCTGAAATGATTGTAGGGATCCAGGTGTAGATTACCAGAAAAAGTGCAAGTAAACTAGAAGCCAGTAACGAAATAAAAGGTGCGGTAATTAGAATCGCCTTAGCCTTTGATGCATTTTTGTCATTGTCTATTTCCATTTCTTAACATTCTTCTTGAATCAGACGCAAATATGCGTCTCTACGCAATTTTTACCCTCACTCCCTTAACTTCCTCACTTCCTCACTTCCTCACTTCCTCACGCCCTCACTTCCTCACGCCCTCACCTCTTTTCTTCTTCTGTACTCCTTTCGCGCCATTCGCAGCTCCCTGCTGCTTTGGCCTGCAACAGCGGTGTTTTCTTCGGCGCGGCGGATGAGGTAGGGCAGGACATGCCTTACCGGCCCATAAGGCAGATATTTGGCCACATTGTAGCCGGCTGCGCTGAGGTTGAAGCTTACATGGTCGCTCATTCCGAAAAGTTGGCTGAACCAGATTTTCGGTTCATCTTTGGCAAGGCCTTTTTGCTCCATGAGTTCGGTGAGCAGGCGGTTGGATTCTTCGTTGTGGGTGCCATTGAAAACAGATATCCTGTCGAGATGATCAATCGTGAATCGCAGTCCGTCGTCGTACATCCTGTCGGTAGTTGGTTTATCGGGATTAATCGGACTTGGATATCCGTATTTTAAGGCACGGGCACGTTCGCGCTCCATATATGCACCACGTACAAATTTGATACCCAGATAATAATTTCCCTCAACGGCTTTCCGGTACGACTCCTTCAGGAATTCGAGCCGGTCGGTGCGATACATTTGCAGTGTATTGTATACCAAGGCTTTCTCCTGGTTGTACTTTTCCATCATATGGGTAACCACTTCATCGATCAATGGTTGAAACTTGACATCCTCCGCATCCACCATGATTGGAACATCAGCATCGAAAGCGGCCTTGCAGAGGATTTCGACCCGTTCCCGGAACTTGTCGGCTTCTGTCAAATCATCAACAGAAGACAGGGTACCCTGACTTCCTTTTTCCAGGATGTGATTGAGTGTAAAAGCAGTAGGTTTGAATACTGTAAAAGGAATATTCCGGTTTAGACGGGCATTTTCAATCGTCCGGAGCGTTTCTTCAAGAGCTGCCCGGATGGCTGTCGGGCTCTCACCGCCTTCCACGGAGTAATCGAGAATACAATTGACCCCGAATTTTTCAATTTTTCGGGAGACTTTCATGCACTCATCGATGGTTTCCCCTCCGCAAAAATGACGGTAAATCGTAGGTTTAACCAGCCATGATACAGGCAGGTGCAGTTTCAGAGCCAAATAGGTGATTTTTTTACCTAACCGAACGAGATTAGGATTTCCAACCATTCTGAAAAGCCAATATGCAAATTTCAATTCCCGGTCGGATTTATACCGGAACGCGATCTCCAGATTATCAAACTGAATCATTCCAATAGGTTTTGCTTCCAAAGGTAGCGGAATATTTAATTACCTTTCGCCAGTTTTTCTCATTATGAAAACTGTTTCCCATATCAAAGAAATTTGTTTGACCCGCGATCTGAAATCGGATCTGGAGGAGATTACTGCCGGATTTGCGGCTGAAAAGATTTTCCTCCTTTTCGAAGCCAACACCTGGAAACATTGCTGGCCGTTAATCCGGGGTTTCCGGCCGATATCTGAATCCAACGTACTGATCCTGGAGCCGGGAGAGGAGCATAAAAATATTGACCAGGTGATGCTTGCGTGGGATGCTCTTGGCAGGGCGGGGGTCGACCGCAGTTCGCTGGTGATCAATGTTGGCGGCGGGATGCTGACCGATCTTGGAGGATTTGTTGCCAGTACTTTTAAACGTGGTTTGGCCTTTATTAATATCCCCACCACTTTGCTGGCTATGGTCGATGCAAGCGCAGGCGGTAAAAACGGAATCAATTTCCGCGGACTGAAAAATGAGATCGGAGTGATCAGGCAACCGGAACATGTTTTTCTCCACCTTCCTTTCCTTCGCACGCTGGATCGTGAAAACCTATTATCCGGATTTGCTGAGATGCTAAAAGCAGGACTGATAGCCGATCACGAGCTTTGGCAGGATTTGAAACTTTTCAATTTTGATAATTTCTCTGAAGAAGAACTTGGCCGGTTGATCTGGAGATCGGTGAAGATCAAAAAAGAAATCGTGGATGCTGATCCTGAGGAGCATGGGATCCGAAAAGCCCTCAATTTCGGGCATACCATCGGCCATGCCGTGGAGAGTGAATCCCTGCAAGAGGGGCAACCTCTTACGCATGGTTACGCTGTTGCTTTCGGGATGGTCATAGAAGCTATTCTTTCGCATAACAAACTTGGACTTTCATCCGAATCGGTCATTGAGATCTTTGATACGATAAACCGTCTGTATGGAAATCCACCCGAAACAATAAAAGATGCGGATGTGCTGTTGAAATGGATGAAATCCGATAAAAAGAACCGTGACAACCGAATCAATTTTACATTGCTCGAAAAGATTGGGAAATACCGGATTGATTCAGAAGCGACGGAGAAGGAAATACGGCAAGCATTAGAGTAGCGTTGCAAGGTCCCCGCCTGCAAGGTCTCCGTTAGCGTCGAAAGGTCCCCGCCTTCGCGGGGATGACAGAATAGGGGTATGGTGACAGGTTCAGGGGTTGCGGCGTTTGTTTTTAAAAAAATCGGTTAGCAATTTACTGCATTCAGCCTCAAGCACTCCACCGGTGATGGTGGTTTTGGGATGGAGAATGTTTCCGCCGTTTTGCAGAAAACCTCGCTTGGGATCGGTGGCTCCGTAAACGATTCTTCCGATCTGAGCCCAGTAGGTGGCACCTGCGCACATGACACAGGG
>JAPLDV010000427.1 GCA_026391235.1 Bacteroidia bacterium
CCCTCCAAGGTAGGTATAGGCGAGTACGATACCCGCGGAAACCAGAACCGAAACATCAAAAGGCCAATGAAGGAGTTTTTCCATCAGGAAAGCCAGGGCATACATCGAAATACCGGACGCGAGAACCGTCATCAGGGCAAATGCGACGGCATTTAATCCCCTTGTTTTTTCGTCGAATCTTAGCTTGAGGTATTCCGGTACCGAACGAGCCTTTGATCCATAATAGAAAGGCATCATAAAAAGGGCCAGGAAGATCATTGCAGGTATAGCCCCGATCCAGTAGAAATGTGTGGTTGCCATCCCGTACTGTGCGCCGGAAGCCGACATGCCGATAACTTCAAGTGCGCCCAGGTTTGCTGATATGAATGCCAGTCCGGTAACCCAGGCCGGCAGCGAACGGCCGGCTTCAAGAAAAGCGGTGGAAGAACTCATATACCGCTTGAGAGCCCATCCGATACCTATAACGAACATGAAATAGATGATTATTATCGCATAATCAATCCATCCGAGTGAAAGAAGATTTGGCATAAGATCTGAGTTTAGTTAGTCGTTCAAATTTATAAATTTAATCCAGTTTCACAGGTTTTATATCTTCTCCTTGTTTAAACCACTTCGACCAGGTGGACTGATCAGATAAAACTTTGATAAAAAGGCCTCCGATCACCGGCCTGGCCTGAAATCCAACCTTGTAAGCGTTATCCACCACATACCAGTCGGTAACCGGAACGCGCTGAGGAGTAGCATTAATAAAACTGTACACCGGGTTAAACAGTGCATCAAAATCGGCCGTTTTATCTGCCAGTGTAGCGGTCCAAAGTATCCAGTCGGTCTTGGTCCATCTCTCGCGGTTATCCAGCGGCAACCCGAACGGAGCCTGCATTTTGATATAATAATCGATTTCTTTTTGAATAACGTCTTTCGGAAACAAATTAAGATTCAGCAGTTTATCCCAAACAAGGTTGTATTTCTGGCTCCAGGTACCCGGTTGATCATAAGCCAGTTTCGTATGATCACCTTCGGTGGCGAGTTCGACCCATTTACCGGCGAATTCCTGGGCCAAAGCCCGATACTTTTTTGCTTCGTCGGTTTTGCCGTTCATTTTGCAGAGTTCAGAAAAGGAGGCCAGGGCAACGATGGCTTTTGCGGAAAGGTTGATATTGTGGGCGAGGTGGCCGGCAAAATCATCGGTGCAGAGTTGATTCTCCGGATCGAAGCCTTTGCTCAGCAGGTACTTAGCCCAGTTTTCGAGCAGCGGCCAGTAAGGCTTTGAGAATGAGGCATTTCCCTCTGCTTTCGCCAGCGCGGCAAGAACAATCAGCATATTTCCGGTTTCCTCAACCGGCATCTGATCTTCTTCGGTGAGTTCCCCGCCGCCATAAACCTGACCGGTTGCGTGCGGATAGGTGCCGAGATCATGCGGTGCGAAAGGGAATTTCCATCGCGTTGAAGCTGAATAGTCTAGTATTGGCTTAAGCATGGCTTTAGTAAGAGCCGGACTGAACAAAAGGAAAAACGGCGAAGCCGGATAGATAACATCAACCGTGGCAATGCATCCGTTGCTGAAATTTTCCTTGGCAAACATCAGGGGCTGTCCTGTTGGGTCGGCCACCACTTTATGGGCAGCCAGGCATTCGCGATAAACAAGTGATGTTACCTGTGCATATTTTGCTCCGCCGGTTTGTGTTACATCCTGAATTAATTTTTGATCAAAGGCGCGGCAGCGGTCCATAAGTGATTGATAGTCTGATGCGGAAACCTTCAGTAATGTTTCCATGTTCATTCCGTTCCGGCGCCAGTACGGGCAGAGGAAATCATCAAAATACTTGATGCTGAATATATCATCATACGCCAGCATCGCCCAGCGGGCAGAGCCTTTGGTGGTGACTGAGCCGAGGTTCCATGTGAGAGCCATACAGTAAAATCCATCATTTACCGCTTTGATGCCGGGATCTGCATATCCCGTGAGTTTTCCTTCGGCTGCAAATGTTTTCCGGATCTGGTCGCCCGGTCCGACAGTGCGTTCAGGTTTCTGATCCCCGGTACTTGCCAGCCAGGCAAATCCCCAGTCGATACGCAGATCATCACCTCTTTTCTGAAGCACCTGCTGGTCAATTGATCCGACTTTTACCGCTGTCAATCCCGGCAAATCCCGAAGCTCCCATTTTATTTGCTGGTCGGGCTGGTCGACGGCAACTTCTGCGGAACAATCAAAATATAATTCAGCCAGATGGGATTGACCATCGGCTGAAGCAATATTCCAGGTGATATATGTTACCGGCCGGGATAATATATCGAGGTTTTCAGGCAGGGCAGGGGAGGTGAAGGTTAGTTCAATCCTGACGAGTTTATTGCCAAACCGGTAGATGGTCTGTGTTGGGTTAACTGCTATTCCGGTTTGCGGAATGGGTTCGGTGTTGGAAGGTGTGCTGCCCATCAGCCGGTAGGTTTTGCCATCGATCCGGACCAGGCTGTGCAGGGCCTGGCGCTTGCCGGTCCAGTGGACGGTTTCGGCGTCATACAGGCGGTCGGCAGGTGACCAGATGCTGAAATAGGGATCATGGGTTACCAGGGGTACAGATGGGGGCCGGAAGCCGGCAGGAGATTGACTTTTCGGATCGGATTGAGAAAATAGGGAGAAAGCCAGGAAGAGGCCTGAAAGAAGTAAAATTGCTTTTTTCATGGAGAATTTAATTTGGGTTTCAAAGGGTTTAAAATTAATAAGGTTAGAGAATAATCAGGACATTATTCGTAAATTTGGTAAGCAATTGTAAATCAAACTGCCCAAATCCCGGATCTTCATGGAACAGGACTTCCTCAAAAAGCTTACCGAAATTACCGAAGCGAACCTCAGTAATCCCCAGTTTGGTGTGGATGAACTCTCCCGTGAAATGGGCATGAGCCGCTCGAGCCTGTTTCGGAAGCTCCATGCATCCACTCAAAAGCCTGTCAGCCAGTTTATCCGGGAGATCCGGCTGTGGCGGGCCCTGGAGCTGATGCAGCAGGAAGGGATGACCGCTTCGGAAGTATCCTACAAAACCGGGTTCAGTTCGCCGGCCTATTTCAACAACTGTTTCCATGAGTATTTCGGATATCCCCCTGGGGAGGCGAGGAAGGTCGTTAAGGACGTTAAGGACGTTAAGAGTGAGAATAAGGAGGGGAGGGAAAGGGGGCTG
Organism: Bacteroidia bacterium; assembly: GCA_026391235.1. Next base: position 3,174 of record JAPLDV010000427.1, read on the forward strand.
AAGTGGAAGAAGCGCACCGGTCGGATCGCTTTTGGGATCTCATCAGGTATCATCCTGGTCGTCTTTT
>JAPLDV010000669.1 GCA_026391235.1 Bacteroidia bacterium
TTATGGAGGGGAAAGGTGGAATTGTCACTGCGAATGTTGCCATCCTAGACCTGACATTTAAACCAACTGACGAGCAGGCGATCCGGGTTGAGTTGCAAGGCTTATGGACCAAACAGGATAAAGGAAACTGGGCAATGGTGATGGCTGAGTATTCGATATCACCGCATTGGTTTTTTGCGATCACCGACCAATGGAATTATGGTAACCCGGATATTAATAAACGGGTGCACTATTTATATGCCTCGATTGCCTATGCCCGCAATGCCAACCGTGTCCAGGTTAGCTATGGCAAACAGCGTGAAGGCATCCTTTGTGTAGGGGGCGTGTGCCGGAATGTGCCGGCTATGAATGGGTTAACAGTTACAATAACTAGCAGTTTTTAAAGATGTTATCAGTTATCAGTTATCGGACCTCCGCATCACGCATCACGCGTCACGGTTTAGGAGGCATGTATGCTACAGGACGCAATTATGCGTCCCTACTGATGTTGATTCTGCTCATCTCCTGCGACATCATAGAGGCCCCATTCACGGAAAAAACCGATAACGGACAACAGACAACGGATACCCCGCAAAAAGTTCTCCTGTTCGACTTTACCGGTCATACCTGCAAATCCTGCCCAAAAGCGCACAAAACTATTGACCAGCTGAATGGGTTGTACGGTGATCGGTTAGTTCCAATCGCCTTTCACCTGGGTTATTTTGCCAAACCGATGACCAACGGGAAATTCACAACCGATTTTCGTACGCCCGAGGGCACTCTCCTGGAGCAATATTTTGATTTTGTTTCTTTCCCGATCGGGACCGTGCAAACGCTGAATCAGGATCAGCTTCAGCCTTATGCATCATGGCCAGCTTTAGTGTCGGCTAATATAACGGGTGATTCTCCGGTGAAGATTGAAATTAATCCGGAGTACCTTCCTGGTCTCAATGCGATTACACCCGAAATCTATATAACTGCTCTGGAAACTGTTGCCGGGCCTCTGAATCTGGCCGTTTACCTGGTGGAGGATAGTATCGTCGACTGGCAGAAGGATGAGGATTTTGATCCGATGGATATATCGGATTACGTTCATAATCATTTGTTTCGCACATCCTTGAATGGATTGTGGGGCCAACCGCTTGGAACCGCTGAAGGTATGGCCAAAGGATTTACTTTTCAATCAGAATTCTCCAAAATTCTGAACATTGGCTGGAAGGCCGGGAATTGTACCATCATTGCATTTGTGTTCCGGGAAGATACGAAGGAGGTGTTGCAGGTGGAGGCTAAGGAATTGTAGGCAGTAGGCAGTAGGCAGTAGGCAGTAGGCAGTAGGCAGTAGGCAGTAGGCAGTAGGCAATGTAGAGACGCATAATTGTGTCTGCATTTTCGATTTTGAATTTTAAATTATTTTGTTTTTTGCGTTTTGGATATTTAGTTATGAGATCTATCAAGATTGTTTTGTTTTTGCTGCTGGTGATAACCCCCGGCGGATTCTCCCAGGACCTGATTTTGAAGAACGGTGAACAGGTTGTGAATAGTGACACTGTATATCTAAGCGGAACAAAAACTACAGAATTGATTGAGATCTCGTTATTTGTTACAAATAACCGTTCGACGGCTATTTCGTTAAAGCTCAGGAAAACAGAAATTTATGTGGTTGAAGGTGCCGAGTGCAGTTTTTGCTGGGGCGAGTGCTACACCCCTGCAGTTCAAGTCTCTCCTATGGCGATTACGATTCAGCCGGGTGCTACCGACCGGAAGTCATTTGTCGGGGATTACCGGCCTTTTGGTATGGAAGGGACTTCGATAGTGAAATACACATTCTTTGATCCGGCGGATACCACCTTTCAGCAAAGCGTTACGGTATTTTTTCAGATCGGAGGATCGGGTTTGAATAATGCTGGTACTTCAGGGGAAATGGTTCGCGTTTATCCGAATCCGGCAAGTGATTGTATCCGGATATTCCTCTCCGGAGATGTGCCGGTTTCGCACACCGCAACTTTTGTCAACATGCAGGGCCAGGTGTTAATCTCTGAATATTTACCAGCGGGTAGCCGGGAAATTTCATGGCAGGTTTCCAAACTTCCTTCCGGCTTCTATATTCTCAGGCTCCGGGATGAAGCGGGAGACCTGGCAACGTATAAGATCTTCATAGCACATTAATCCGGCAGCTTTCCCAGATTAGGTCCTCACATAAGCTTTCATCGTGGCGCACTGTTTCCCTTCACTTTCGCCGTATGGCCGTATGGTATATTCGCCTATTGATGCAGCGACGATAAACGTTTCAGCATAATGTACAACGAATGGGCTGAATGCGTTGGCAGGGCTTTCCACGACCACTTCGGTGCCTTCCACCAGGCACATTACGTTAACTCCGCCATCGGTATGGTGCGTAACTTTACCGGTGAACCAATGCCGCCGGGTTTCAATGAATTCCAGTTCGTGCAATCCTGTACGTTCTTCTTTCCAGCCATCGCCCTCATCAATTTTCACAATCCGGTTGACCAGGTTTTCCCGGGTCCATTCGGTGGTCCTATCCCATTGGATATTGTTGTTTCCGTGTTCAATATTGATCGGGCGCGGTTTGCCATCCATCCCCAGTCGTTCCCAATCCCATAATTTAAAAGTGAAAATATAGGGTGTTGCACTGATTTCCAGCACCATGCTGTCTTTCCCGGAACAGTGGACTGTTCCGCCGGGGATCAGAAAATGATCATGTTTTCTCGCCGGCCAGGTTTGAACATGCCTTTCAGCATCGAAGGGGGCATCGCCGGTTTGAGCCCGGTTCAGGTCTTCTATCATGGCATCCGGATTAACTCCCTCTTTCAAACCAAGGTAGACCATGGCGCCCGGTTTGGCCTCCATCATGTAATAACTCTCGTCCTGCGTGTAATCCATGCCGAATTTCTCCCGGATATAGCTGGTCAGCGGATGCACCTGCAAGCTCAGATTGCCGCCGTCAATGGTATCCAGGTAATCGAACCGGATCGGAAACTCATCGCCGAACCGGTCAAACACTTTATCTCCAAGTAGTTTTACCGGATCGAAGAAGACGAGGTTGATAGAAGGTATTTCGATGAGGCTTTCGCCAAATTTCAGCAGCAGGCTGTTCTCTTCGGGCACGCAATTGAAGCACCAGGCATAGTTCTCCTGCGCCGGATCGAGGTTGCAGTTTTCCTTCATCCATTGGCCGCCCCAGGGCCCCGGGTCGAAAAAGGGAACCACGCTGAACGGACGGGAGAGGCATTGCTTCAGGCCTTCCAAGATTGCTTTGCCAGCCACCATTTTGGGCTCGAGCCGGTTATTCGTGTCAAGCAGATAATCCCACTGCGGCATCAGTTTTTTCTTCCAACGGTCGCAAACCCTCCAGTCGACAAAGTAACCCTGCTTGTATAGCAACATCCAATCGGCCGTGTCTTTGTTGGTCAGTCCCAGGTTGTTCACTTCGTGTTTGCGCATCCTCAGCTGAATTTCCCAACGGGCCATATCGGCATAGATCAGAATATCAGGTTTTTGGCAGATGAGTGCAGCTCCGGTGCCCACCACCAGAACGATTCCATCCTGAACTGAAGCAATTTCTTCGGCCGCCATCGCCACCTTTTCCGGATCAAAAAAGGCTCCGAGGGTAAGCTGGCTGAGAAATCCGAAAATTCGGTCGTCGGTGACATCCGGATAAACCATGCGGCGGATGTAATCCTCGTCCCGCATGAGGGTTTTAGCATCGATGAAGAGAACAGGCCTGATTCCGGATATCAATGCTGCTGTTACCTCCTCTTCCAGAACCCCCGGATAGTATTCAACAGCAATGATGGCTGTATTCTTCCCGAGGACCTTCGTATCTACCTTCAGCAGGCTGGTTATCATGCTCCATCCGTGGAGAACAGGGAAGTTGCCGATGAGCTCAAGAGCTGGACATGGATTGAATTTTGATGCTTGCACCGAATTTGTTTTACGCGGCAAAAGTAGCCCATTTCAGGGTTATATTTTTATGTCGGGTTTATTTCAATGATCAGCCGGATAAACCTTGTCATGCTATATATATAGTGTAAGTTTTCGGCCAAATCCTAATCGGGTGAGGCTCATTCGCCCAGGATTGACCAAACTCGCTGCCAAAATCTGAAAAATTAGAAAACGTCATGATGGTAATAACAATCTGGGTAGGAAAAAATCAGATAATCAATTAGATACGAGATAGTAGATATTTTACGAATTGGAGAACTTTCTGCTATTTTGATAAAATCGGGTTGTAATATTAATTGGAAGTATTGTGTATGCTGCTGACAACAGACCCGCTTGCGATTGTAGTAATAGTGTTTTCTCTGCTACCTCCTATTTGGCACATGAACAATGTTATTTGCTGGAAGTGGGGTTCCCGGTTCTATTTAACCTCGTCCCCGGAAATCGAAAGTGTTGCAGGGCTGGTTATGCTGGAGACCCTTTTGCAAAAGGTTGTTATGAGTGGCACGAAAAAGCTTGTCAGACTAATTTACCATCTGATTAAAACTAAACCATGAAAAAAAATTATTTGAAACTTATTTTAGCAATTTGCTGCAGTTTTGGATTTGCATTGGTATTAGCAACTGAAACAGAACCTTGTAATTGTAATGGGAGTATCTTTGGAGCAACCTCCTACTTGAAAAATGAGGGTTGTGCAAAACCGGTTTGGGGATGGGATGGATTTAAGTATGTTAATGGTACCAGGGATTGTTGTCGACAAGCTATATCTCCAAATCCACCTGGATGCTATCAATCTCAGGAGCATGCTTGTTGCGTATCAGCAACCGAGAATTAGTTTAACTAGAGTTGCCCATAAAGGGGCAACTCTTTTATTTTTTTTTATTATTTTCTCTTGCACTCACAAAGATGAGCAAATTTTCCTGAAAGATCCCAATTTTGAAACAATTGAATTTAATCCAGACACTGTTTCCGACCAATTTAAAACTTCTGTCTGGGCCGATAAGGTTCAAATATTAACATTAGATGACTCAATTGAAAAGATTGGCAAAGTTGATGACCTGATTGTAAGTGGGGATATATTATTTATTCTTTCAAATAATTCGATTTATAAATTTTCAGACAAAGGTTTTTTTATTTCTAAACTATCTGCAATTGGTAAAGGTCCCGGGGAATATTCTGGAATTTCCAATCTAAAATATGATTCGAATAAAAGGCAAATAATCGTTTTCGATGATCTTTCAGATAAATTGTTGTACTATGATTTTAATTTGAAGCATGTCAAAACTATTTCCCATAGCCTTACTGACGAATCCTTTATTGATGGAAAATATCTATTCTGTTTCTTTAACAATACCACGGGATTATTCAATAATGCGGATAAATACTATAATGTTGGGATTTATCTGTTAAATGGAAAAATCGAGAAAACGATTTTCGAAATACCTAAAAGTGATCTTTGGTTTACTTATTCAACAAAACATTGTTTCTATTCTGGTTTTCAGGAGAACTATTTCATTCATCCTTTGGATAATCATATTTACTCAATTCATGCTAACGAGGTTTTAATTCGGTATTTTGTAGATTTCGGCAAATTTAATCTACCTAATACATATTTGGACGGAATTGCTGATGCTCAGCAAAAGATTAGCAAGTTAGCTCAATCAAGATTTGCTTATTCAATTGATAATTTTGTTGATTTGAAGGACTTTGTATACTTGACTTATGTATTTCAGAACCAATTAGTAAATGTTCTATATGGAAAATCCAATAAACATGTAGTTACAGGGATGACCCTTAATGATGACAAATTTGGACTTCCCATTCAAATTCCGATTACCGCTTTCGATAATAAATTGGTCTTTATTGTTGAGCCTTTTTTTATTCATTACATTATTAAAGAGCTTGACAAACAATTTGGTAAAACGGCATCTGATTCATTAATAAATACAAAATATAAATTAGTCAGGCAATTAGGGGATAGGGTTACAGTTGATGGCAATCCAATTGTTGCTATATATGATATTAAAAATTAAGTATTTGCTTATTATGTTTAGCCAAAAGATTGTCTACTATTTTTTCTATTTTATTTTTTTTCTATCAGTTTTATTCACATTAATCGCAATTGATCGTGGGAAAAGGATTAATCAAAAACTAATAAAGCAAAGTGGATCAGTAGAAATGATATCTAATGAGCTGAATAACTATAAAGACGATGAGAGGACCAGGCTCAAGAATATTCTAAATTACTCAAATGTTCAATTGAAGGACTTGGTTCTTCTTGATGCCAGTGGCATTGAGAATAGAATTTCGGAGCTTATATCAAAATTAGATTATAATATTTTGGTTTTTAGATACACTGAACTAAACTGTAATGGTTGTGTTTCTAGTGAATTAAGTCTTATTAAAGATGTCTTCGGCATTGATAACTCAAGGATTGTTGTCTTTACAACCTACAGCAACGTTCTGGATTTGATTTATTTCAAACGCGACAACAACATAAAATTCAAAGTGTACAATATTCTCAGCCAACCAGTACTGAAAACATTAGATGATCTTGATCGACCTTATTGCTTTGTTATTGATGTAATGGGCCAAGTATTATTCCCATTTGTTCCCACCAAGGAAAATATTGGATTATCCAATACTTATTATCAGTTTATCAAAGATTTTATGAATGCTGATTGATTGTTTTTGTGAGATTGTAAGGGATTGTAAATAGTAACCAAGACCAAATGAGGTTATTTCTCATCCACCCCAGCCATCTCTGCCAACCTTGACAATACTTCATCAAATCGACCTTCAGCATAGTTTTTGCATTTGTGCCAATTACGCAAAACAGACTGGGCCTGATTGTAAGTGATGCTTCCGGTGACCACTTTGCAAGCTAGTTGAAAAGCCCAGCCCGGACAACGACCCATTGATTCAAATCCGGCAACCAAGCTTCTGATGGAAGGAACAGATCCTCCCTTCTTATATTTGTAAAGGTCAATTCCTGATTCTCTGTTGATGTGGGAAATACTAAGGTTAAGGTCCTTTGGTAAAGACATAAGCAATTCGGTTAGAACCTGTTCCACTGTATCCGGCGGTGAGATATTGTTTTTTTTTGACTTCATGTTAGCAAAGATGATTATCTTCAAACCCGGTGCATGGTGACACGGGGGTGAGCGATTGGAGACAAGAAATTGGATCGGCTTGCTTTCGCAGGATACTCAACTGCGGAATTGAAGTGCTTTGGAATGGCATGTTCGTTTTCAAGTTGTTCATCCCGGCATTTCTTTGTAGGTTATATGTATATCCCTAATCACATACCAAAGATCGCTTGCGAATTATCTTAAAACAATAGGGGAAAACCCTTATTTTATATGAGGAGTAGGCCTCATTCGCTATGAGGCATAGGTTTCATATTGTCGATGTAACATTATGATTTACAGGAGGTTGACTAACAGAAGCGGAAAAACTCGATCCGGCACGGATTTCGAGAGAATGGGTGCCGTTTTTTTTGACTGTTTTTAGTGGGAACCTCTCAAAGGAATGGTGTGTTGCCTGAGTTCGGAGCCGCATCCGGATGAGGCCCTGATGGATATCGGGTGTGCTGAACCTGGCCGGATTGATTTTCCGGGCCATCCGGAACCATCTGCTGGTTATTTGATGGATGGTTAGTTGCCCGTTTATCATTCATTTGGGCAGCGCAGGTAAAGGATCACGGATATTCATATTAGGTTAATCCAATGGCACATTCAAAGTTTATGTTGTGGTCTTGCATGGAACATGCGACCAAACACGGCCGCCCAGCTACATGGCAATACGCGTCTTCATGGTAACCCTTTATTTCATCTTTTTTTCAACATATTTTACTGCTTAAAAATCTGAGCAATATAATCACCAGCAGGTTTACAACCGAAAGCGAAAATTGTTCGGTAACGAATCCTAACCATCGAATTGTTTTTGTTCGTATTTTGTGGCATGGTTTTTTAATAATCAGTTTATGAAATCTCTGAAGTTAATCCTTGTTTTATGTGCCTTGTGCCTTGTGCCTTGCGCCTTTTCCCAGTTGACTCTGCCGACCGTGATCGGCAGCCACATGGTATTGCAGCAGAAAAGTGATGCCCCGCTTTGGGGATGGGCCAAACCCGGTGAGAATATCAGCATTACCACCTCATGGAATGGAAATTCGGCTGCAACAATTGCTGGTGCTGATGGCAAATGGATGTTGAAAGTTAAAACACCGGCTGCAGGTGGACCTTATTCAATAGAAATATCGGGAAAGAACAAAATTGTTCTTGATGATATACTGATTGGAGAGGTTTGGTTATGCTCGGGGCAGAGCAACATGGAAATGCCGCTGAAAGGATGGCCCGAATGGGGCGGTCCAATCGATGGTTCAGCTGAGACCATACAGGCAGCCAATTATCCGAATATGCGGTTGTTCACCGTGAACCGGGCGTACTCATTCGTTCCGGTGGATACCTGTACCGGGTCGTGGAAAGTCTGCACTCCGGAATCAGCTAAGGATTTCAGTGCTACAGGATATTTCTTCGGACTCCAATTGTTTCAAAAGCTTAACATTCCGGTAGGGCTGATCCATTCAAGCTGGGGTGGCACGGCAGCCGAAGCCTGGACAAGCAGTGAGTATATCAGTAAGATCCCGAAATTTGCAACCTCACCCGGCATCTGTGATCCGGACCTGTTCTATAAATCGGCAATCGACAATTATAACAAAGAGCAGGAAAAATGGGTTCAATCCATCGGATTTGGTGTATCTGACCAAGGCCCGGATTGGTCTTTGGCATCTGTTTCCGGAATGGGATGGTCGGATATCAAAGTTCCTGCTGAATGGGCAACCACACCGATCGGAACCTACAATGGAATCGTTGAATATCAACTGACATTTAAGGTTCCAAAAGGATGGATTGAGAAAGCAACTGTAATTGAACTGGGGCCGATCGATGAGATGGATGTAACCTGGCTGAATGGAAAGCTGATCGGAAACCAGTTGAATCCGTCGGGCTACGCCACCCCCAGAGCGTATACAGTTCCTGCCGGCACCTTGATACAGGGTGAAAATATCCTGGCTCTGAGGGTGGCCAATACCAGTGGGTTGGGTGGAATCAACGGAAAGAAAAAGGATATGAGAATCAGGCTTCAAAAATCCAAATCCGGCGGACATTCACTGGCCGGTACCTGGAAAGCCCGCAAGGGACAGCCATTCGATTCTTTGCCACCGGGGCCCGATTGCGTAAACTGCAACTACCCGAATACTCCAACCATGCTGTATAACGGGATGATTAAACCTGTAATTCCGTATACCATAAAGGGTGCCATCTGGTATCAGGGAGAGTCAAACCGGTACGATGGGCTGCTCTACCGTCAAATCTTTAAAGGAATGATCGAAAACTGGCGCCACGACTGGAACCAGGGTGATTTTCCATTCTATTTTGTTCAGATAGCTCCATATAATTACAAGGATCATCTCAGCACCGGCCTCTTGCGGGAAGCCCAGGAATATGCCATGAAAAAATTGCCGAATACCGGGATGGTCGTAACCATGGATATCGGAGATCTGAAGAATATCCATCCCGGAAATAAGCTTGATATTGGCAAACGCCTTGCTAACTGGGCGCTGGCAAAAGATTATGGATTGATCAATACCGCCTACACTGGACCAATTTATAGATCCTTCCAAAAAGAAGGTGAAAAGATCAGGATAATCTTTGATTATGCTTTTGGCGGACTTACCTCCTTTGGCGAAGAATTGAAACACTTCCAGATTGCCGGTGCCGACGGGGTATTCAAACCTGCCAAGGCTGAGATATATGATAAAACCGTGGTGGTTTTCAGCGATGAGGTAAAAGTGCCCGTTGCCGTTCGATTCGGCT
>JAPLDV010000356.1 GCA_026391235.1 Bacteroidia bacterium
AAAATCCATGAACACGATGGCAAACGTCCGCAGGGATTCGGACTGATCTGGGAAGGCCGTCTAGTGTGCTTCTACACTTACGAGAGTGATCTCGGCGACGGCTGGGAAGATCCCGCGGTGCATGGCGATTCGCAGGAAACACGCTTAAAAGCCCTCAGGATGGGAGCGAATCTCATTCATTATGTGTTTACGGAGAAATAAGAAGTAGGCAGTGGGCAGTGGGCAGTGGGCAGTAGGCAGTAGGCGGTGGGCAGTGGGCAATCAATATTTCTAATTATTTTTTCCTTTTTGGTCATGAATTCACATCTATATATGAAAGTAAGATGTGAAAATAATCATATTATCATGAATGAAAAAGGATATCGAGGATTAAAGGTTTATCGGATGGCCTTTCAGGCTGCCATGGATATTTATCAGGTTTCCAAATCTTTCCCGAAGGAGGAAAAATATTCTCTCACGGATCAGGTTCGTCGATCTGGTCGTTCGGTTTGTTCTAATATTGCCGAAGGATATAGAAAACGCACTTACAAAAAGCTATTCGTGCTAAAAATGGCAGATTCTGATGGTGAGTGCAGCGAAACCCAGGTTTGGCTTGACTTTGCAATAGAGTGCGGCTTCCTGACCACTGAAAAATATGAAGAACTCCATATTCAATATGAAGAAATCGGAAGGCTGCTCGGCTATATGATCCAAAATCCAGAAAAATTTCAATAACCAGTTGCCCACTGCCGACTGCCCACTGCCTACTGCCGACTGCCCACTGCCTACTGCCTACTGCCTACTGCCTACTGCCTACTACCTACCGCCTGCTTCTCATCTTCCGCCTGCTTCTTAGGCCGTCTCCCCGCCTTCTTAAGTGCCTCGCTGATAATATATTCTAGCTGTCCGTTTGTGCTGCGGAATTCATCGGCCGCCCACTTTTCCAACGCATCGTAAACATCGGAATTCAGCCGCAGCACAAAGGACTTCTTCTTGTTCATACTGTGCTAATTATGCAATGTCCCGGCATTGACGATCGGCTGGGCCGAAACATCCGAACATAATACCACCATCAGGTTCGACACCATCGCTGCTTTTCGCTCTTCATCGAGTTCAATGATTCCCTTCTCGGATAGCTGAGTCAGGGCCATCTGTACCATGCCCACGGCTCCTTCAACAATCTTCGACCGGGCAGCGACCACAGCCGAAGCCTGCTGCCGGCGTAGCATGGCACCTGCAATCTCCGATGCATATGCCAGTGAATTAATACGGGCTTCGATGACCCTGATCCCGGCTATCGTCAGCCGTTCACTCAGTTCATGAGCAAGTTGCACATTCACTTCATCCACACCGGAACGTAAGGTAATTTCAGCTTTCTGATCCTCGAAGTTGTCGTACGGATAAATGCCTGCAAGCTTCCGCAAGGCCGCATCGCTCTGCACCGTAACAAAATGCTCGAATTCGTCGACCTCAAAAGCGGCTTTAAAGGTATTTTCAACCTTCCAAACCAACACCAGGCCGATCATGATGGGATTTCCCACGCTGTCGTTAACCTTGATGGGTGCACCATCAAAGTTGCGTGCCCTTAATGAAAATTTCTTCCTGACAATCAACGGATTAAACCAGAAAAAACCATTGTCTTTGATTGAACCCACGTATTTCCCGAACAGAACCAGCACCAGCGATTCATTCGGGTTAACAACCGCTAAACCCACCATGCCGAATATGCTGATTACCAATACCGGAATATAAACATACATCAGTTCCGGATACTTAACCATACCCAATACGGCACCTACAGCCAGAACAAGCCAAATGGCCGTCATTACGAAGCCATTTTTTCCTTTAAATTCAGAGTCGTTTTTCATTTTGATAGCATTTTGATATCACAAATATATAACAGGTTTTCATTCTGACCAAATATTATTCAAAAAAAAACTGTCCAGGTTACCCTGAACAGCTTTCTCATTGAACAAGAGGTAGTTAATTCTTGTAGACGTCGATCTCATCTAGCAGAATCGAAGGCATCGATGTGTAGGAACTGGCAAAACCAAGGATGTTTTTTACCGCGGCCTCCGGTGCACACACCAGCATATCTGATTCAAATTCTTCCATCAGGGTAATATCCTCCGAAAGGTTGTCATTTTCTTCAAGGCCTGACTCAATGTTGACGAGAAATAAAAGGGTAGATAAATTTGTCATAGGCGCATCATGTTTTATTTAAATTGTTTTTACTTTGATTGTAAAACGACCTGAA
>JAPLDV010000390.1 GCA_026391235.1 Bacteroidia bacterium
ATTCAAGTAGCTAAAAACAGCAAACCATGAAATTGGCCAAATTCAGAACCCGGGTGTCTCGGGTATTCTCAAAAGCACCGGTCGCAATCGCAGGGATAGCTGCGATAATTCTCCTGTCAGGCTGCACCCCACGGGGAGAACTCAGCGTGTACGACCTGAAGTGTAACAACCTGCATAATCCGTTGGGAATTGATAACACCGTCCCCCGGCTAAGCTGGAAGATAACCGGCAGCCGGAACGGAACGGCACAGGCTGCCTGCCAGGTGCTGGTGGCAAGCAGTCCGGAGCTGCTTGGCAAGGATCAGTCCGACCTGTGGGACTCCGGGAAGTCCGGATTCTCCAACAGCATTCTGGTACCTTACGGGGGTAATCCGTTGCACCCCGGGATGGCCTGTTACTGGAAAGTCAGGATCTGGGACGAAAAGGGGGATGTTTCACCATGGAGTCCCGTTGCGGAGTTCAGTATCGGGCTGTTGTCGCCCGAAGACTGGCAGGCTTCCTATATCGGCTTCCCGACCGAAGCCGGCTACCGCGAATGCCCGCAGCTGATGAAATCGTTCGATCTGGAGGAGACAGGCCGGCGGATGCTCCTGCATGTCAACTCGCTCGGTTATCATGAAGCCTGGCTGAACGGACAAAAGATCGGCGACGGTGTCCTCGCTCCGGCAGTCAGCCAGTTCACCAAGCGTTCGAGGGTGATCACCTATGATGTTACCTCCTTGTTGAAAAAGGGGCGGAACAACCTGATGCTTTGGCTGGGAAGCGGATGGTATACCCAAGGATTACCGGGAGTTTCCAACAATGGCCCGTTGGTGAAGGCCCGGCTGGAGTGTCCGACCGGCGACGGGAGCAATGTCATCCTGGTAACGGATGACACGTGGCAGGGCAGAAAGAGCGCCTACACCCGGCACGGAGACTGGAGGCCCCATCAGTTCGGCGGTGAAATCGTTGATGGTTCCCTGGCTCAGGACGACCTGCAAACGGATAGCAGGGAAGGAAGGGATTGGGCACCGGTTTCGGTAGCAGCAGTTCCCGAAGCTGAAGCCAGTCCGCAGATGGTTGAACAAAACAGGATTCTCGAAACATGGAAACCAGCCAAAATTGAGAAGTTGGCACAAGACACCTTCCTGGTCGACATGGGCAGGAACCTCACCGGCTGGTTCGGGATCCGTTTCCCGGAACTGCAGAAATCACAGGAAGTGGTAATGGAATACAGTGACCAGCTGGATAAGGAAGGGAAGTTCGTGGACCAGCGGCAGGCCGACCGTTACATTGCTTCCGGACAAGGCAGGGAAGTATTTCAAAACAAGTTCAATTATCACGGATTCAGGTATGTCAGGATATCCAACCTGAAAGTGGCCCCTGTCAATGATTCCGTTACAGCCAGCCTGATCAGCACCGGTTACGAGGCGGCCTCTGCATTTTCCTGCTCCGATCCTGAGCTGAACAGCATCCATAACATGATCTCTTATACGCTGCGATGCCTCAGCCTGGGCGGCTACCTGGTCGATTGCCCGCAAATCGAGCGGCTCGGTTACGGTGGAGATGGTAATGCCTCTACCGAAACCGCCCAGACGATGTTCGGGCTGAATCCCCTGTATGCCAACTGGCTGCAGGCCTGGGCGGATTGCATCCGCGACGACGGCGGGATGCCCCACACGGCACCCAACCCCTATCCGGCAGGAGGCGGACCCTACTGGTGCGGCTTCATCATCACCGCTTCATGGAAAACTTATCAGCACTACGGTGACGTTTCAGTCCTGGAGAAATACTACCCCGTAATGCAGAAATGGCTGGGCTTCGCCGACCTGCATACCGTTGACGGCATGCTGAAACGGTGGCCCGATACCGATTACAGGGGCTGGTACCTGGGTGACTGGGCCTCTCCCGAGGGGGTCGACCAAACAGCCGAAACCTCCGTCGACCTGGTAAACAACTGCTTTTTGGCCGTTTGCTTCGACAAAATGCAAAAAATAGCGGATGTGCTGGGCAAATCCGGCGACGCCGCCGGGTATGGAGAGAAAAGGGCAATGCTTCAAAAACGGATCCATGAGCGGTTCTTCCATCCCGGTTTAAAAAGCTATGGTACCGGAACTCAGATCGACCTGGCCTATCCGCTCCTGGCAGGGGTGGTTCCGGAAGGGCTTGTTGAGGATGTGACCCGTACACTGACCAGTATCACGGAAAACAAGCATGGGGGCCATCTTGCCTGTGGACTGGTAGGGATACCTGTCCTCACGGAATGGGCGGTCAACAGCCAGGCAACCGATCTGATGTACAACATGCTGAAAAAGAAGGAGTACCCCGGCTACCTGTATATGATCGAAAACGGGGCCACCACCACCTGGGAGCACTGGAACGGCAACCGGAGTCAGATTCACAACTGTTACAACGGCATCGGTCAGTGGTTTTACCAGGCTGTGGGCGGCATCATGCCGGCCGGCAACGGGGTTGCCTGGCGCGAATTCCTGGTCCGGCCTCAGATCCCGGAGGGGGTGACCTGGGCCAAAACAAAAGTGGAATCGCCGTTCGGAACCATCGGCGTCGATTGGGAGATCCGGGATGGCGAGCTCCTTATGGAGGTAAGGATACCCGTTGGCTCGGAAGCGAATCTTTGCCTGCCCGAGAAAGCACGTAAGGTCAGGATCGGGAACAGGTCCGTGTCGGACCCTTCAGGAATAATCCGGCTGGAGAGCGGCCGGCACCTGATCCGGACCTTGATGTGATCGCCTGGCAGATCATCAGGGTTTTGGAAGAATGGGGCAAGAGTTAAACCTCTCACCATGAGTGAAATGCGCAGCGAATGGATCAAAACACTGGAAAGACTTCCCGATATTAAGGAGCCCCTGATGAAAATACACGACCTGTAAAATGGAGAAAATAAATATGAAATCATTAAATGAAAATATCAAAGAATATAGAAAACAGATAGAAAAGGGAGACATTAAGGAAGCCTATAAAGGATTGATGGAATATATAATGGATTTGAGATTGTATTTTGAAAAAAAATATTCTGATTATTATGTATCCGGGAGTATTTATTATGGATATATGGACATGACCTATTTTTCATTTTTTCCTGAATCATTAAAAAGTAAAAAATTGAAAATTGCGATTGTATTTATTCATGACACGGTTAGATTTGAAGTATGGTTGGCCGGATATAATAAACAGGTTCAAACAAAATACTGGAAATTGTTTAAAGAAAGCGGTTGGAATAAATACAGCATTCCTTCCACCACAAAAGGTTTTGATTCCATTGTTGAGCATATTCTGGTTGACGATCCGGATTTTAATGATTTAGATGCATTAACAAAACAAATAGAGAAGGGAACGTTGATATTTATTAAGGACGTTATGACCTTCTTATCTGAAAATTCAATCTGATTCTGTAGTTTTGTCCATCAGTTATGTTCTATGGAAAAAGCAAATTTAATCGGGACCTGTTCAGCGCTTCTGATACTGCTCCTTGCCAGTTTGATTTTTATTTTCCGGTTATGCGGGCAGGCCAGAGTTGAATATTGGCTGGGCATTGCATTTATGGTGATAGCCCTTCCCCTGGTGTATTTATTGGTCGCGGCCAACCGTTTTGACAGGCCAGCCATCTATTATATCCAGATCGTGATCATGCTTGTATTCATTATTGCCGAATTATTGCTGGATTATGTTTTCAGGATCGAATTCCGGCATACACAATGGATGGCGATAACCTACACGATGCTCTTTTTTGCAGGCACCGGCGGCATGATCGGAGTTGCCGCGCTATCGGGCAAGCCCTATGCAATCCTTTCGGTCTGTTTGTTTTTCATAATGGCTATCCTGGCCTTTTACCAACGCCAAAAAACCGGAATGTAGATGACTAATAAAAAATATAACAATAGCGGATTAAGGACATTGGCCATTCTTTTGAGCCTGTCGTTTTTACCCGGCTTATCTGCTTTTGCTTCAACTACCATTGATCCGTCAGCCCCTGATTATACGGGTAGAAAGGGGACCAGCATTTACGTATCAAAGTCAGGGAACAACTCAGATGGCAGTAGCTGGGGGAAAGCGTTCCATTCTGTACAGGCGGCATTGTTGGCTATTCCTGATGATAAGGGCGGGCATAAGATCATTATCCGGCCGGACACCTACGTCGAGGCAAATTTATATCCGGCTAACAAAGGGGCACAAGGATCTTATAATTTGTTAATTGGCGATTCTGATGGGCTTTTGGGTTCTGGAGCCACCGGGCGGATTATCATCGATGCAGGTGATCCGCAAAAGGGGTTTAAAAGCTATGACTGGTGGGGA
>JAPLDV010000780.1 GCA_026391235.1 Bacteroidia bacterium
TGGACCGATTCATTTCCCTCCATTTTCAAGCAAAGGCAGGGATACGACATCGAGAAATATCTGCCTGTTCTCGCCGGCTGGAAAATCAACGATATTACGGAACGGTTTCGCTATGATTTCAACCGGGTAGTGAGCGATCAGCTCATCTACAGCCATTATCAGACTGGTACTGAATTCCTGAAGAAATATAATGCGAAGCTGGTTTCTGAATCCGGCGGTCCGGGCGCGCCCGTGTGGAATACCTGTCCGGTAGACGCGCTGAAAGCACTGGGTACTGTGTCAGTTCCAAGAGGGGAATTCTGGATCAAGCACCGGAATATGTTCCTGGTTAAGGAGGTTGCAAGCGCTTCACATATATATGGTCAGAAGATAGTTGATGCTGAGTCGTTTACTACCTGGAGAAGATGGAAAGATTCTCCTTTTGATCTGAAAAAAGTGGTTGACCGCGCATTTTGCGAAGGTCTGAATAACATAACCTTCCATACTTTCGCCAGCACAAACCCTGAAGACGGATTGCCCGGCCGTACCTATCATGCCGGATACGATATGAATCCGGGTACCACCTGGTGGGCAAAATCGAAACCCTTTATGGACTATCTTTCCCGGTGCAGTTATCTTCTGCAGCAAGGATTATTCGTGGGCGAAGCCTGCTATTTTTACGGCGATCAGACTCCTAATTTCTTTCCGTTATTCCATAGCGTTCCTGAAAAACCCAGGCTTAAAGGATTAGGGAATGGTTATGATTTCGATGTGGTTAACTCTGATATTATCCTGAACAGGATGTCAGTAAAAGATGGCCGTCTGGTATTACCCGATGGGTTGAGCTATGCCATCATGCTGCTGCCCGATCAGGTTCACATGCCACTGGAAGTATTGAAAAAAATCAGTGAGCTGGTAAAAGCCGGTGCCACTGTGGTGGGCCCGCGGCCAACAACAGTGCCTGGGTTAAAGGATTGGGAACAGGAAAATGTTGCCCTCGATCAACTCGCCGGTGAGTTATGGGGAGCAGCAGACGGCAAATCCATATTTGAAAATTCATATGGCAAAGGTCAGATAATGTGTGGCTTATCGGCCGATCAGGTACTGGAAAAGAAGGGTATTCTGCCCGATTTCAGTTTTACCGGGAATTTGGGGATTGATTACATCCACCGCACTGCCGACATCGGTGAAATATATTTCCTCAGAAACGACCGGGAAGAACCGGTAAAAGGGATATGCCAATTCCGGGTGTCGGGGAAATATCCCGAACTTTGGGATGCATCAACGGGATCCGCTACGCGTGTGGCAGATTATACCAAAGAAAAAACGGGAATCAGCTTTGAAATCGAACTACCTGCTCATGGGTCCGTGTTCGTGGTATTCAACGGCCAAAATCGTAAAAGCCTTTCGGTATTTGCTGATAATGAGAAGAATACCGGTCAATCTGAAATCAAGGGACCCTGGACCGTGAATTTTCCACCGAACTGGGGAGCCCCGCCTTCAGTGGTTTTCGACCGGTTGATTTCCTGGACCGAATCAGAAGATCAGGGAATCAAATACTTTTCCGGCACCGCCACCTATCAGAATTCATTCAAGGTAGATGCAGGAACAGTTAAAAAGGGAATGATCATTGACCTGGGTGAGGTGCGCGATGTTGCGGAAATTTATATCAATGGAAAATCTGCGGGAATATTGTGGAAGAAACCGTTTCAGTTGGATATCAGTCAGTTAGTTAAGGTCGGAGAAAACGACCTGAAGATTGAAATAGTGAATTTATGGGTTAACCGGATGACGGGTGATATGTTATCAGACCCGAAAGACCGGTTCTGCAAAACCAACCAGTCCTATATGAAATCCGAAGTATGGCCGGGCGGCGATGAACCGTTCAGGCTGCAGACGGCAGGGTTGCTGGGGCCGGTAACACTATTTTGCGGTAAATGAATGCCTTATACCCCTATAAAGAGTACATGAGAATGGATATTTTCAAAAAAGTTGCTGCGAGCATATTAGTAATTGCAATTGCCGTTTTAAGCATCGCTTGTAATACCAGGCAGAAGAAGCTTGGATCTGATAGTTCTGTCCAATTATCAAAAGATAAGGGACTTAAATTATTGGGTAATCGCTTTTTTACATTCAGTACCGTGGTTCGCGTGAACCAGATTGAAACTTCACGCGATAAATCTGATGGTATGGATGAAGCGAGTGTTCATGGTCCGGAGGAAGCCCGCACTTTTCGGGAAGCCATAGAAAAGGTTTGGCCCGGTGCACGGATTACCTGGTCATTCAGCTGGCTTGCGCTGAAAGATCAGCGGCCCAACTATCTGGATTTAAAGAAACTGGTTGTCTCCTATAATGAAAAGTATGGCGATGAAATCACCTTTATCCCTGGTGGTTATTTTGCCAATATGTATAACTCCCGTGAGCAGGTCAACCGCGACCTGCACGAAGGGTTACAGATGGTTTCAGAGATGGTTGGCGGGGGATACCGACCCCAAAGCGTCGTTGCTGGATTTCTCTCTGCGGAAAACCTTCAATACCTGGCCGAGAAGGAAGGCATACATGTTTGCCAGGGCAATATCTGGAGCCAGTATGCGGTTGACAACGGTGACGGTGAGGGCTCGATATCATATCCGTACTACCCGTCGCGCGAACATTTCTGCAAACCCGCCCAAGGTAAAGAAGACCTGATCGATTGCGTCAATCTCGATGGCTGGACCGTTGATTTCGTGACCGCCAGGTTCTCAGGCGGCAACAGACAGGTGTATAGCCGGCAGGGAGTCGGGCCGATTGAGACGGTTCTCTTCCAGGGTACCGGGCAGGGAACGAAAGAGATGTTGGCAACTACAGCCGCTCATTTCGACACAGGATTCGCACTCAATAACTTTGCATGGAGAAATCCGATGGTTCATGAACAAAGATTTCCGCCTGGCTCTTTTACGGGACTGGAAAGCCAATACCCCCGAAAAACTCATCGATTTCACCCGCTATGACATCAAGGCTCAGGAACCCGATGACCCGAAACCAGGTGAGAGCAGTCGAAACTGGAGCTTAATGAACCGGCTGAATCAGAAGGGGACTCGCCCTCAGGATAACCCAATTGATATCAAGCAATTAAATCCAGATGAACAGGCTCTCATCCAGAGGCGATACCCGGAGTTGATACCTGTCAATCCTAAAAATTAGAAATATGATCAGAATTAACAGGTTTTTATCAAAGATTTCAGGGTTTTCCCTCGTTCGTTCTCTGGTTTTATTAACGATAGTTCTAATACCGGAATGCCTCGCTGCAGCAAGTTCTGACAAGCCTGATTTTTGGGCCCGGAATGATTCAGGCACCATCACGCACACTTGGAAAGGCAACGATCCGGACCAGGCCCTGGTTATGAATATGCAGGGGCTCAAGGTGGTGATGCAGTTTCAATCCTCTTTCACCAAGGGGTTGACTTATACTTCACGCTTCTTCAATGTGAAGACCGAT
>JAPLDV010000864.1 GCA_026391235.1 Bacteroidia bacterium
CCTCCCGGATTCTCAAACCGGATGGCCTGCTATTGATACAGATCATTAATTACGACCGCATCCTGGATCAGAAACTGGGCGGATTGCCCACCATCGAAAACGCGAACATCAAATTCGAGCGCATCTATAAATATTCTGAAAACCCTTCCCACGTTCAGTTCCAAACCCGGCTGACGCTCAAAGCCACCGGAGAAGTCATTGAAAATGAAGTGCCGCTGCTGGCCTTGCGTCCTGCCAGGCTTAGGCTGATCCTGGAGGAATCCGGTTTTTCGGACATCGAAGAATTTGGCAGTTTTAAGAAAGATCCCTTAACTTTAGGTTCGCAGCCTTTTATTGTTAAAGCCAGGGTTCCCGTTGATTCAATCGTGACGCGAAACGCGTGACGCGTGAAGCGAAAAATTCAACTTCCGTTCTTTGTCATGCGTTATGTGTCACGCGTCACGCGTCACGATCTTGGTCACTCGTCACTCGTCACTTGTCACTAATAAGATACCACCATCCTCCTTGTAATGCCTGCTCCTCCGGCTTTCAGGGTATAAAAATAAATCCCGGCATCCAGGTTGGAATTTCTTATCACCACATAATGCAAACCGGCTGGCTTCCGGCCTTCCTCTATAACCTGAACCAGCTTACCTGTGACGTCTCTGATTTCAACGGCAACTCTTGCCTCCCTGGCCAGATTATAATCAATCTGAGTTTCAGTGGAGAATGGATTCGGATAGTTTTGCCCCAATGAATTTTCCAAGCCATTGGCAAGAATACCATCGACCAGGTTTTCATGATTATTGATATTCAGCCTGATCATCTTGTTAAATGATGAGCCATTTTTCCAGGAGCTGTTATCGGTCTCATAACCCCACTGCTTGTCGTAAGACCCCGGATAGCTTTTAGTGCTGCCTAACCAGAATGCATTTTTTCGGTTAATCAGGTTATCAGCAGTAATATATGTCCAGAATTGAACGGCAGCGAGGTATTTCTTTCCGGCTTTCATCTTTTCTCCCTGGCCATCCGGATCCAGCGGTAAGGTTACCCAGCCTTGCTTAAGTAAGGTTGAGTCTACTGTCATCATAGGTGTCGTTAGAAGCTCGATGGTCGTTGGCTGCTGGCCTGCCACCGGGATTATTTCCATCAAAACAAATTTGAAATCCGCACCGATATTTGCCTTGGAAATGTATGCAGATATGGAACTGGCTTCGCAATCAGCGATCGGGTCAAACTCGGCAGCCATCAGATCTCCCTCGTGAGGATACTGGTAATAATCCCTCCAGGGGCTTTCATCCGCTTCGCTCACATCCGGAGTTCTGGCAAATACGCTGTCGGTTACATGGAAAAAGAACGATTTCCTGTTATTGTCGGGATTCTGGTCTGCCTCATCCGACTTCATTTCCAGAACCATTTGATAGTGACCGTAATCCACCGGGGTATAGGATTTGTTGATGGATAATGTATCCGCCGGATCACTGGAATACAGGTAGGACAGGGAATTGGAACTTTCTTTATACCGGGATACCCCGTTTTTGAAGATCTCAGCCTGAAGGCGGACATTAGTCTGCTCAATTTCCCCGTAATTAATCACGCTTCCCTCAAATAATCCGATGGGCAACAATTGGGTTTTTGGCATCATGTACATGAATCCGGCAGATGCATCCGGATTGCTGTCAACAAGTTGTGCCTGCACATAATTCATTTTCAGATCATAATCCCAGCCCTCCTTAAATGTCAGATCATCGAGCATCCAGAAGTAAAGCATGGAGCCTGACCAGGTAATCTTGATGGTTACGGCAGACTGACCGGCGGCCACGTCAGAAATATTGGCAGAAAAATTGGCCACCTGGTTATTGGGCAGGTTTGAAGTGTTTATTCCGCGTGCAGTTCCCATTTTCAGGTCGAATTCGGCCCAGTGGCCGCCGTTGTCATTGGATACTTCGATAACCATCCTCGGGGTATTGAAGTATTTGAACATCTGCTCCAGACTCATAATGACCGAAGGATGGGTGCTGAAGTTCATGAGAGGCAGGGTAATGGAGCTGTTGGCATACAGCATGTCAGTATAGGCCCTGCCGGCATTGAGACGGTCGAGATCAATGGCAAGGAATCCGTTTTCGCGGGTGGTTGAGTTTAAGATATAACCACCATCGCGGCGGGCAAACGGGCCCTGCATACTATCTTTTGTCCAAACCCAGACAAATCCGTTATCATCCGCGGAGAGATCTTCGATTTTCCAATCTGCCGGGGCGGTCCAACCTTTGGCATCAGCAGGATTTTCCCAGTTGAAAAGCTCCTCCCAGAATATCTGCCCGTTGCCTTTTAACCGGTGCGTTTGTGCGAATGAGGC
>JAPLDV010000416.1 GCA_026391235.1 Bacteroidia bacterium
CAGATATTAAGACCATTGTGAAGCCATTCTCTGTAGTAATTGCTTTTGGTGTTTCCGCCGCGGTAGGGATTATTTTTGGCTACCTTCCGGCAAAGCGGGCTTCGGAACACGATCCGGTTGAATCATTGCGGGCATCATAACCGCTTAACATAATTAAGATATTTAAGATCTTGCCACATGAGAAAAAATGTTGTTGTACTTTGTGTTATCAGCCTATTGTTCCCCATTGTACTATCGGCCCAACAGCCGCAAGCCAGGCAACTCAACCTGCAGGATGTGATCAAGCTGGCGCAGGAAAACTCGTTGGATGCACTTTTGGCCAAACATCGTTTTCGCAGCAGCTACTGGTCATTCCGGTCCTATCAGGCCAATTACCTGCCATCGGTTTCCCTTCAAACCGATATCGTCGACCTAAGCCGGTCGATCGAAAAGAACGTTGTTCTGCAGGATAGTGTCTGGGTTACAAAGTATGCTCCGTCAAACCGCCTGAGCTCCACGGTCAGTCTCGAGGTCAGCCAGAATATCCCGATAACCGGAGGACGAATGTATGTTAGCTCTCAGCTTGGCCGGCTCGATCTTCTGAATGATGATCCTGCCACACTGATGTCTACTCCGGTAAGCATCGGTCTGATGCAGCCTCTTTTCTCATTCAATAAGTTTAAATGGCAGAAAAAAATCGAACCGCTGAAATATGAGGAGGCAAAGAAATCCTACCTGAGCTCAATGGAGGATGTTAACCTGAAGGCGGTCCGTTATTTTTATGATCTTGCCCTGGCACAGATGAATGTTAAGACTTCGCAGTTTAACGTTGCCAATAATGATACACTTTACCAGATAGCCAAAGGGCGCTTTGAGCTCGGTATGATCGATCAGGGTGATCTTATGCAGATGGAGCTGAACCTTTTAACCAGTACTGATAACCTGAATAAGGGAATACTCGATCTGGAGGTAAAAAAGTCCAATCTGAGAACATTCCTGGGATTCATTGATAAAATCAACATTGAACTGGTAACCACCCTGGATGTTCCCAAGCTGAAAGTGAATGTTGATCAGGCTATCCAGCATGCCCGTGAGAATAACCCGACTATGCTTTCGATGGAACGGTCGATTCTTGAGGCCCAGCAAAATGTGGCCAAGGTGCAGTCCGATTCCCGTTTTACCGCCAATCTTATGGCCAGTTACGGATTAACCCAGCGGGGGACTGACATGGCTGCCGCCTATAACAGGCCTCTGGAGTCTCAGCAACTGAACGTTGGTGTTACCGTGCCGATCCTCGACTGGGGCATGCGGAAAGGGCAGGTTAAAATGGCTAAATCGAGCCTGGATGTTACCAAAGTAAATGTTGAGCAACAGAAAATTGATTTTGAACAGCAGGTTTTTCTGGACATCATGCAATTCAATATGCAGGACGAACAATTGATACTCGCTGCTAAAACCGATACAATTTCCAGAACACGTTATGATATAACCAAACAGAAATTCATGCTCGGCAGTCTGGATGTTCTGAAACTCAATGATGCCTTATCACAGAAAGACAGGGCGATTACCAATTACCAGAGCGCTCTCCGGACCTACTGGAACTATTTCTATAATGTCAGGAAGACAACCTTATGGGATTTTGAGAAAAACGTGCCGCTGGAGCAGAGTTATGATGACTTGATACGATAGATCATCAGATGATTTGGAAGAGGCGGTTCCCAGGCTGGAATTGCCTCTTTTTTTCAAATAATTCCATTATATTTGCGCGTTCAAATTGGAACGGATTATAAAAGAATAATTTAAATCGGAAAAACATGCGTAATAAAGGAGCGATCAAGCTGGTAGCTATATTGTTGGCATTGGTTTGCGTCTACCAGTTGTCCTTCACCTTTGTCACAGCCCGTATCGAAAAAAAGGCTGCTACTTATGCCAATGGCGTTGCTTTAAAGAAGATCTTTTACAAGGATTCGCTGGCAGGGGTGCCGGTTTACAACTTCCTTTGGCTGAAAAAGTATACCTACCGGCAGTGCCAGGAACGGGAGTTTAACCTTGGCCTCGACCTGAAAGGTGGAATGAGCGTGATGATGGAAGTATCGGTAGTGGATTTGGTCCGGTCGTTGTCGAATTACTCCACTGACAGTACCTTTATAAAAGCTCTTGGCCTGGCTAAGCAGAGGCTGATTTCAAGCCAGGATGACTTTGTTACGCTGTTCGGTAAAGCTTTTGAAGAGACTGACCCCAATGCTAAGCTGGCTGCAGTTTTTAATACCATTCAGCTTCGCGACCGGATCAAGTATAATTCAACCAATGCGGAGGTTTTGGTTGTTTTGCACGCCGAAACCAAGATTGCCATTGATAACTCAGTGAAAATCCTGCGGGCCCGTATTGACCAGTTTGGTGTTGCACAGCCTAACTTCCAGGAAATGGGAACTGCCGGCCGGGTAATGATTGAACTGCCAGGTATTAAAGATCATGAACGGGTAAGAAAACTTTTACAGGTTTCTGCCAAGCTTGAATTCTGGGAAACTTATGAAAACAATGAGGTTTATGGCTTTTTGCAGGATGCTGACAAAAAATTGAAGGAACTCGAGGCTCTTGCTGCAGTACCGGCCGATACCACAGCTAAAGCAACAGAAAAAACTACTGCTGCCGCCGATACTACAAAAGCCAAATCTCTTCTGGATAAGCTCGAGAAAGATTCGACAAAAGCGTCTGATGCACAGAATATTGAGGCCTTCAAGAAGGGAAATCCACTGTTTTTTCTTTTAAGGCCCAATGCCGATAATAACAATCAGTTGCTATCCGGGCCGGTAGTCGGTTATTCCCACTTTCGAGATACTGCTGCAGTAAACAGGGCACTTGCTCTGCCCCAGATCAGGAATATTTTCCCATCAACCATGAGATTGTACTGGTCAGCCAAAGCCATCGACGGTAATCCGGAAATGTATTCACTGGTGGCTATTAAAGTTTCCAACCGTGAAGGCAAGCCGGCACTCGATGGCGCTATGGTTGTTAATGCAAGGAGCGACCTCGGCGGCACAGGAAATAAGCCTGAGGTTTCCCTGAACATGAACGGCGAGGGAGCTAAGATCTGGCAGCGCCTTACCAAGGAAAACGTTGGAAAATCAATCGCAATCGTTCTTGATAATTATGTAAGATCAAATCCTACCGTTCAGAATGAGATTTCCGGAGGCCGGTCATCCATTTCCGGAGGAGGAATGACTATTGAAGAGGCTCAGGACTTAGCTAACATATTGAATGTTGGCCGCATGGATGCTCCTGCCAAGATTATCGAGGAAGTTGTTGTAGGACCTTCACTCGGACGCGAAGCCATCAATAACGGCCTGCTTTCGTTTATTCTGGCCTTTATCCTGGTTCTGCTGTATATGCTTCTATATTATAACCAGGCTGGCTGGATCGCCAACGTAGCACTGGTTTCCAACGTATTTTTTATCATGGGGGTTCTGGCATCCCTCGGTGCGGTGCTCACCCTGCCCGGTATAGCGGGTATCGTTTTGACACTCGGTATGGCGGTGGACGCCAACGTAATTATCTATGAACGTATCCGAGAGGAATTGCGGGCAGGAAAGGGCATAAAACTGGCGGTCAAGGAAGGTTACAAACACGCTATGTCGGCTATCATCGACGGTAACGTAACAACAATTCTTACCGGTATCATCCTGTATGTTTTCGGATCAGGTCCGATCCGCGGCTTCGCAACAACGCTGGTCATCGGTATCCTTACTTCCCTTTTCTCTGCGATCTTCATCTCCCGTTTAATCTTTGAATGGCTGCTGGATAAAGACAAAAAGATCTTATTCGGTAATAAGATTACAAATACTTTCCTGGTTAATGCCAACCTGAAATTTATTGAGAGAAGAAGATATATGTACATTTTCTCAGCTGCGTTAATGCTGATTTCTATCGGGTCACTGATTTCCAGGGGATTAAATCTGGGAGTTGATTTCAAGGGAGGAAGAACCTTTACTGTTCGATTCGATCAGCCAGTTAATACCCAAACACTTACAACCAGCATCGCACAAGCATGCGGAGGTGTGGCGCCCCAGGTTAAGGTGTTCGGCCCGACCACTCAGGTTAAGATTATTACTCCTTATATGGTTGACAACCAAGATCCTAACGCTGCTGCGCTAGTTGATCAGGCCCTTTTTGAAGGCTGCAAGTCGGAACTGGCCCCAGGAACCGATCTTAAAACGTTTCTTGAGAATAACAGAAAGGACAGCCAGCTGGTTGGGCCAACGGTAGCCAAGGATATTATGAGGGGCGCTATTTTCGCTGTATTTTTCGCTCTGATCGTGATATTCCTCTATATCCTGGTACGTTTCCGTACCTGGCAGTATGGATTGGGCGCTGTTGCTTCACTTTTCCATGACTCAGTTATCGTATTAGGGTTTTATTCTCTCCTATACAGTATTATGCCTTTCTCGATGGAAGTCGACCAGGCATTTGTCGCTGCAATTCTGACGATTATCGGATATTCCATAAATGATACTGTGATCGTATTCGACCGTATCAGGGAATATACCACCCTTTACCGCAAGCGCGGCCGGCATGAGCTCTTCAATCAGGCTGTAGACTCCACACTTGGACGTACTTTGAATACCGCAGGTACCACCCTGATCACATTGGTTGCCATTTTTATCTTCGGAGGGCCATCGATCAGGGGTTTCGTGTTTGCATTACTGTTTGGTATCGCTTTCGGTACTTACTCGTCGATCTTCGTGGCCTCTGCAATTACATATGATATGCATCGGCTCCAGCAAAAAAGGAGAGGCCTTCCCGAAAATGAATAACAAAAAAACCCCGGACTACCCTCCGGGGTTTTTTTATATCTTTGCTAAAAATCTGGACAAATGGGCGGAGGAGAGATTATCGTTGTTTTATTGGCTGCTTTGCTGCTTTTTGGAGCTGATAAAATGCCTGAAATAGTCAAAGGTTTGGCCAAAGGGATGCGAGAATTCCGGAAGGTCTCCAACGACATCAAACGCGAATTCGAAGAGTCGACACAGGAAATCCGGAATGATATTAACGATGTAACAGCTGACGTCAAAAGGAATGCTGAAGAGGCCAATAAAAATGTGCGCAGCTATATTGATGAATCAGAAGTTGCAAAGGATATCAAGGATATTGGCAATGACCTGAAAGGTTAACCGGATTAACTTTTTTTAACAGATTTCCACCCGTTCGGCTTAACTATAAAGCATCTCAGCCTTCTCAAAATTTTATCTTTGCGGGAAAATAGCCAGTATGAAGAGTGTTTTGCTTGGATTATTCCTGTTTGTGCCTTTCTTGTCAGTTCATTCCCTCAATGAAAAGAAACAGCTTGGTGCTGTTCGTTCAATAGGCAAAATTACCATCGACGGAGTGTTAAATGAATCAGTTTGGCAAAGTGCCAATGCTGCCAGCAGGTTTGTTACCTATTCGCCTACCATGGGGTTGCCGGAAACCCAGCGGACTGAAGTGAGGGTTGTTTACGATAATAAAGCTGTTTATTTTGGTGTAAACCTGTATGATACAGCACCCGACAGTATCATGCGCGAGCTCACCAAACGCGATCAGGTTTCAGAAGGCAATGTCGACTGGTTTAAAATATCGATAAACCCATATAATGACGGGCAGAATCTTTTTCAGTTCGAGGTTTCAGCAGCCAATGTTCAGGGCGATGCAAAGCAATCTTCTTCTGCATCGGGTGAGGGCGATGATATGTATCACCATGGAGATCCATCCTGGAATACAGTCTGGTACAGCAAGGCCAATTTTACTAAAGATGGCTGGGTGCTCGAGGTTGAAATCCCTTTTTCCGCAATCCGGTTTCCCAAGCAGGATGTACAGGTTTGGGGCATAAACTTTCAAAGAACAGTGCGCCGCACCCGTGAAACAACTACCTGGAACCCGGTGGACCGGAATTTCGGAGAAGAGAGCCAGGTAGGTGAACTGGTCGGTATTCAATCAGTCAAATCCCCAATCCGTCTCGAATTGTATCCCTTTGCAGCCGGGTATTATCAGTTCTCACCTGAAGGGAAGGGTTTTTCTTATGCTGCCGGCATGGACCTGAAATATGGAATCAATGATGCATATACGCTGGATATGACATTGATACCCGATTTCGGTCAGAGAAAGTCGGACAATATTATTCTGAACCTGACACCTTACGAAGTGCAATATCAGGAAAACAGGCAGTTTTTTACTGAAGGGATGGAATTGTTTGATAAATCCGGACTTTTTTACTCACGAAGAATCGGGAAGACACCCCGAAACTATGATGGGGTCTGGGATCAGCTGAAGGACGGAGAGTCGGTGGTTCAGAACCCGGAGGAGGCTAAATTGATTAACGTGACCAAGATTTCGGGACGAAACACTAAAAACCTCGGGGTTGGCTTTTTAAATGCCATGACAGCAAATACTTACGCAAAAATTGCCGATCCTGATGGGAAAGAGAGGCGGGTATTAACCGATCCGTTCAGCAACTATAATATGATTGTACTCGACCAGGTATTTGGCCGCAATTCATATGTTAATCTGACCAATACCAATGTTTTAACCCCTTCAACCACGCGAATGGCCAACGTAACCAATGCATCGGTTAAACTGCGGGACAAGGCCAACAAATATGGAATTTCGGGGAGCGGTGCGGTTAGTCTGATCTATGATTCTTTAACCGGAAAACCTGTCAGGGGTCATTCGATGAATTTCGGTATGGGCAAGTATGGCGGTGCTTTTATTGCAGCATATAATTTCGGATTGATTTCTGATACGTACGATCCGAATGATATGGGTTATCTCAGGAACAATAATCTGATCGGCAATGATATTACCATCTCCCACCGGTTTGTTGAGCCTTTCTGGATTTTGAACAATTTATCAAACAGCCTGGAAATAGAGTATAATATGATCTACAACCCCAGGGCTTATTCGGCATTCCATTTTGGCTGGTCGACCGATATTCTGTACCGGAATTATTGGGATACGCGTATCAACCTGGAATATAGTCCGGTTGAAACCCATGATTGGTATGAACCGCGAGTTTCCAACCGCTATTTTGTAAGGCCTTCGTACCTGATGTTTGAAATTGGAGGATCAAGTGACTACCGGAAAAAGGTTGCTTTCAATGCGGGTTTTGCCTGGTTTAGGAATGCCCGGGAAAACCAGATAATGCAATTTGCCATTTCGCCCCGGCTCAGGCTGAATAACAAGCTCAGCCTCTTTCCTTCAGTCGAACTGGAAACCAACCAACGTGAGGAGGGTTTTGTTACCAGCCTTGCTCCTGATTCGATCGTTTTTGGCCAGCGAAACATTAAAACTGTTACTAATTCAATGACAGGCTCTTATGTGTTTAGCAACAAATCTGCGGTGAGCCTTTCACTTCGACATTACTGGTCGCAGGTTAATTATTCGCATTATTATTTGCTTGATTCAAAAGGAGGATTGCTGGATTATCCGGATTATGCGGTAAACGAAAATATGGATTTCAACATCTTTAATATTGATCTGGAGTATTCTTTAAATTTTGCGCCGGGAAGTTACCTGACGGTTGTCTGGAAAAACAATATTTCGAAAGAAAAAAATATAGAAAAACAGGCTTTCCCGTCATACTGGGAAAACCTTCACGGAACGCTGATCTCACCTCAGACAAACTCCTTTTCCGTTAAGGTGATTTATTATCTCGATTATAAGCGGGTGCTACCGGGTAAGAATCGCTGATCTTTGCCGGGGATCGAATATTCCGTTACTTTTATGAAAGAAAGAGATTTGTTTATGATCCGTGTCCGGGAAATCAGAAAATCATACGGTAACCTTGAAGTGGTCAAAGGGATCGATCTTGATGTTGCATCGGGGGAGATAGTATCGATCGTAGGGCCAAGCGGTGCCGGCAAAACAACCCTGCTGCAGATCATTGGAACCCTGAACCGGCCGGATTCCGGGCAGATATGGATCAGGGATACGGGGATCAGTTCCATGGACGACCGCAGCCTGGCAGCTTTTCGTAACCGTGAAATCGGATTTGTTTTTCAGTTCCATCATTTGCTGCCTGAGTTTACTGCACTTGAAAACGTGTGCATCCCTGCCTTTATCTGCCGGACCCCGCGCGGCAAAGCTGAGAAAAGGGCTAAGGAATTGCTGGATTATCTGCGGCTAACGGACCGGATGGAGCACAAACCGGCAGAACTGTCGGGCGGTGAAAAGCAGCGGGTTGCCGTGGCACGGGCCCTGATGAACAATCCGGCAGTAATCCTCGCTGATGAACCTTCCGGCAACCTCGATTCGGAGAACCAGCGCGAGCTTCACCAGCTTTTCCTTCGATTGAGGGATGAATTTGGCCAGACCTTCGTTATCGTAACCCATGATACCGCTCTTGCCACCCTCTCGGATCGCTTGATTACCATGCGCGACGGCAGGATCGTTTCAAGCTAAGTTATGCAGGTAAACAATCGGAAAGATATCATCGATCTGCTGATTGCCAAGCATGATCAATACAACAGTCCTGAATTCATTTTAAGCGACCCTATCCAGGTGCCGCATTCCTTTTCTACCAAAGAAGACATTGAGATTGCTGCTTTTCTGACTGCTGCCATTGCATGGGGAAACAGGGCTTCA
This sequence comes from Bacteroidia bacterium, assembly GCA_026391235.1. The sequence goes on from JAPLDV010000416.1 coordinate 8,593, forward strand.
ATCATTAAAAGTGCGAATAGTTTGATGGACCGAATGGACCGTGCACCTTATGAGTTTATCCGTTCATCGGATTCCGGTGATATTGAACAACTGGATGGATTCGCTCACCGGACCTTCAATTCCGAAGATATGGCCTGGTTAATTCATGGTTTGCACAAGATTTATACGGATCACGGCGGACTTGAAACGGTGTTTACTGAAGGATACCGGCAGGGCGGGGCATTTGGATCCCTGTCACATTTCAGAAAGGTCTTTATCTCTTTCGGAGTACCAGGGCGATCTGGAAAGCATATATCGGATGTTGAAAAGGGATCAGCAGCGAAAAGGCTTAATCTTTTTCTGATGTGGATGGTGAGAAATGACCGGCGCGGGGTCCATTTCGGATTATGGGATGGGATATCGACCGCTGATTTGATGATACCTCTGGATACTCATGTTGGCAGAGTGGCACGGTCATTAGGCCTGCTGAAGAGAAAAACCAATGACTGGCAGTCGGTGGAGGAACTGACCGCGGAGCTGCGGAAAATCGATCCGGAAGATCCCTGTAAATTTGATTTCAGTTTATTTGGATTGGGATTGTTTGATCATTTCTGATATGCCGAACGATTGGTTTCAGTTCCGGAATTTTTTGATCCGCCAGGACCGGTCGGCCATGAAAGTGGGGACCGACGGGGTGCTGCTGGGGGCTTGGGCAAATTGCAGTAGGGACGCATATTTGCGTCCGTTCGGCAGTCGGCAGTCGGCAGTAGGCAGTGGCAACATGATGGATATCGGCACCGGTACAGGATTGATCGCGCTGATGTTGGCACAGCGCTTCCACGAAGCACGGATAGTAGCCCTGGAAATAGATGAAGAAGCGGCCGGCCAGGCAAAGGAGAATGTTGAAGCTTCGGATTGGGCTGGCAGAATTGATGTTATTCAGGCCGACTTCCGCAGCTGGGAACCCGCATCTGATCGAAGATTTGATCTTATTGTTTGCAATCCTCCCTTTTTTACACGATCACTTAAGAATCCTGATAGTCAGAGATCAATGGCAAGGCACGATGATGATTTGCCGCTCAGTGATTTGATTCAGAAATCAGCAGGGTTGCTTAGTCCGGTTGGAAAGCTGGCTATTATTCTCCCGGTTGACCGATTTCAGCATGCCATGATCGTGGCAATCGAAAATGGTCTTTTCTTAAATCGCAGGTTGAACATCAGGGGTCATCTTCATGCACCGGTGAAACGGGTTTTGGTAGAATGGGGCAAGGAAAACGGAACGGCTGAGACGGCAGAACTGGTCATTGAAACGGGAGTGAGGGGTATATATACGGAAGATTATAAGAGGCTTACAGGGGAGTTTTATCCCAGCTGCTTGGTCCTCGTTAGCGTGGAAAGGTCCCCGCTTTCGCGGGGATGACAGAATAGGACTTTGTACTTAGGAAGCCTTATATCCGCCCTTCATCGGGATGACATTGCACCGAAGGAAAATCACACCCACACCCACACCCATCTTGGGGATTGTCCGTAGGGGCGACCCTTGCGGTCGCCCTGGAACTTGCAGGTACAACAAAGGTCGTTTCGGAAAAATTGAGCGATATCGCAAGGGTAGCTTAGGGAATATTGAAGGCGACCGCAAGGGTCGCCACTACAAAAAACGTCGTCCACTCAATTGTGTGAGTGTGAATGTGGGAGTGGGTGTGAACGCCCTCACCTCCTCACGCCCTCACGTCCTCACGATTCCTCCTCTTCTTCGATAAACCGTATCCCGTACTCCTCCAGCTCCGCCAATATCGGGTTGTAAAACTCCGGCGAAGTAGGTACCTGAACTCCTGTTGCATGTATGGAACCGTTTAAAACGAGACGGGTGGCGATGGCTACCGGGGTGCCAACGGTGATGGCCATAGCCGTCTGGCGCCGGTCTTTGCCAATAACAATCAGGGATGATTTGTGCCGATAATTTTTTCCTCTAAGCTGATAGTCAAACACATGCTGCATAACGATCATGTCCTTGTCGTCCGGTTCCAATCCCCACTTCTGTTCCAATTTATGCTGCAGGATCTGGGCCGGGGTGGCATTGTTCAAGCCGATCGCTTCCTTGTCGAACATCCCCAGCCAGACAAGTTTGTCCATAATGATCCCGCCCGATGGTATATTCAGGTAGGATCCGAGCCGCTCGGTGATGGTTCCCTCCCGGGATGCCGGCAGGAAGGATTCGGTGAATTCATACCAGGTTTGGTTTACGGAATAATCCATGGTATAGCTGTCGTCGGTCATGCCGAGCTGAACAAAAACATTCCATGCATCGCAGTATCCCGGACGCCTTATGGTGCCGCGGATCATGGTTTTGATATCAGGAAGATTATATACTTCCCTGTATTGCAATGAATCGCGGTTGGGATATACCTCAAATTCACCCAGATCCAGAACGGTAGTCTTTTCGGCCGTCCGGAACAGCTGATGATATGGAACATATTTATATTGCCCGTCGCGGATGAACATCGAAGTTCCTTGTCCGGCGAGAACAACGTTTCTCGGGTTCCAGGTAAATTTGTAATTCCATGGATTGTTATCGGATTCCGGGGCGATCAATCCGCCGGTATAGGAGCGGAAACCAGTCAGTTTGCCGCCTTTTGCCCGGATGGCATCGATCACGCGCATGGCCGACATGTGGTCGATACCGGGATCGACGCCCAGTTCATTGAAAAACAGCAGTCCTCTTTGGCGGGCCTGATAATCCAGACGCCGGATCTCAGGCGAAACATAGGAAGCGGTGAGCATACTGCGGCCAGCTTCTAAACAGGCTTCTGCCACCATGGGGTGGAACCGGGCAGGAAGCATGGAAATCACGACATCAGCATCCCGGATATGCCTTTTTTTATCCGTTTCATTAAAAATGTCAAAGGCAATCGCTTTTCCCCGCGTGTGACCGTCAACTTTCATACGGGCAGCAGCCTGATCAATATCACAGACAATAATCAGCCAATCCTCCTTTTCTGCATGAACGAGCAGGTAGTCAATCAAACTCGAAGTGCTAAGCCCCGAGCCCAGAACCAAAATGCGTTTCATTGTTTTTCAGTTAATCGGTTGTTCTGCTAAAGTATACAATTGCGCCGGTTTGAAAGCGTTTTGATCTGGGCAACTACCGGATAAATTTTATCTTTGTTCAAATCGAAATCTTAAGGATGGCTTTAAACGAACCACTGGTGGATACGCCGCTGATGAAGCAATACATGGCGGTTAAGCATAAATACCCCGATGCAGTTTTGCTGTTTCGGGTAGGGGATTTTTATGAAACTTTTTCGGAAGATGCGATCAAGGCTTCCAAAATTCTGGGTATTACGCTTACCCGCCGGGCTAACGGGGCAGCCTCCTTTGTTGAACTGGCCGGATTTCCTTTCCATGCTCTCGACACCTACCTGCCGAAGCTCGTGCGGGCAGGCGAGCGGGTGGCGATCTGCGAACAGCTCGAAGATCCGAAGCTGACGAAAAAGATCGTTAAAAGAGGAGTTACCGAGTTGATTACCCCCGGGGTTTCGATCAACGACCAGATACTTGAACACAAAGAGAACAACTTTCTGGCAGCGGTTCATATCGAACGCCAGATGGCTGGTGTTTCCTTTATGGATATCTCTACGGGTGAGTTTGTTACGGCCGAGGGATCATTTGAATATATCGATAAATTACTCAACAATTTTGCCCCGAAAGAGGTTCTTTTTGAACGCGGAAAGGATAAACTGTTTGAGAATTATTTCGGATATAAGTTTTATACCTATAAGCTCGACGATTGGATATTTACCGCAGATGCAGCCCAGGAAAGGCTTCTTCAGCAGTTTGAGACCACTTCATTAAAGGGATTTGGCATTGCAAACATGGAGTGTGCCACGATCTCGGCCGGAGCGATCCTTCATTATCTCGATCTTACACAGCACGAGCGGACCAAACATATCCAGTCGATCTCCCGGATTGAAGAAGATAATTTCGTATGGCTCGATAAATTCACCATTCGAAACCTTGAACTTTTTCAGTCGATCAACGAGGGCGGAAAAACCCTGATCGATGTGATCGACCAAACCATCTCCCCGATCGGGGCAAGGATGTTGAAACGGTGGATGGCATTGCCATTGAAAGAGATACAGCTGCTGAATGAGCGTTTCAATGTGGTCGAATATTTTCTGAAACATCCTGATTTCAGGGAGCATATCGAGGATCATATCCGTCATATTGGCGATCTGGAGCGATTAATCTCCAAGGCCGCGGTCGCCAGGATCAGTCCAAGGGAAGTTGTCCAATTGCGGTTTGCATTATCAGCCATCGAACCTGTAAAATTAGCCTGTGAATCTTCGGACGATGCCACACTGCGCCGCATCGGCGAGCAGCTGAATCCCTGCCGAACCATCCGTGACCGCATCGAAAAGGAACTTGTAGTGGATGCTCCCAACCAGGTGGGAAAAGGACGGGTGATTGCCGCCGGCGTGCTTGCGGATCTCGATGAACTGAGGGATATGGCTTATTCCGGAAAGGATTATCTGGCGAATCTTCAGGAACGCGAAAGCCTCCGCACCGGGATCACTTCTTTGAAGGTTGGTTTTAATAATATATTCGGATATTATTTTGAGGTCAGGAACCTGCACAAGGAGAAGGTGCCGCCTGAGTGGGCCCGCAAACAAACCCTCGTTGGAGCCGAAAGGTATATCAATGAGGAGCTTAAAGAGTATGAAACCAAGATACTGGGTGCCGAGGAGCGGATTCTGGAGATAGAGACCCGTTTGTTCAATGACCTTGTGGTTGCCTTGACGGATTATATTACCCCGGTTCAGCTGGATGCCCGGTTAATCGGTACGCTGGATGTACTCCGTTCGTTTGCAGCCATTGCCATTTCCAACCGTTATATCCGGCCGGCGCTGACGGAGGAGAATGTACTGGAAATCCGGCAGGGCCGCCATCCGGTGATTGAAAGGCAATTGCCGAAAGGAGAGGAATATATTGCCAATGACCTGTTTCTCGATACGGAAACGCAGCAGATCATCATCATCACCGGTC